>JAYEFL010000339.1:0-8195 GCA_034658635.1 Bacteroidota bacterium
GATTTGGATATGCCATTCATCCTGAATCTGCAGCTGCAATAGGACTATTGCCTAAGGCACTTATCCCTAAGATTATCCGGGCGGGCAATACATCCGGACTGGGAGCCAGGCTGTATTTACATGCTGATAAATTTGGAGATCGTATTATTCAACTGGCTGCTTCTGCAGACCACTTTGATCTTAGCATGGATATGGGATTCAATGAAAGCTTTGTGATGAATATGGGATTTCCTGATCAGTCTGCTTTGCAATGAAGCAAAATAGATCGATAAGCTCTTTCTAAACCCAGCTCGCCAGCCTCCGATAAACACATACAACCCTCTTCTTTTTGTCCGGTTTTGATCAGGCTGATACCCAAATTAAACCAGGCTACTGAATAATCCGGAATTATTGCAATTGCCTTCCTGAAGTCCTTTATGGCCCCAGTAAAATCACGTGCAAAAACTTTTACCATCCCTCTGTTCATCCATACTACAGCAAGATCCGGATGAACAGACAATAGCTGATCATAATCATCCAATACCTGTGAATAATCAATCTGATCAACTCTTCGGGCCGGACCTTTCACCGGATCCCCATATACCTGCATTGGAACCACTTCATTCATCATGGCAGTAGAACGAATAAATTCAATCATTTCAAAACGGAGTTCGGCTCTTGCAAAGAGCGCACTCATATTTTCAGGCTCTTCCCACAGAACCTCATTCAGAACCTGAATTCCCTGATTGAATAAACTATCCTGACCACGAGACAAAGCCACCAAAATCAAGGTATCCGCAGAAAAACCTTCAATCAAAGCCTCAGTATTCTGCTGCAAGCGAAAGCTCCGATCAGACCACCTGAGCCCCCGAATCCCAAATTCCCAACTCCCCGAATAACCGAATAACGGAATAACCGAATAACGGAATAACGGAATAACCGAATAACCGAATAACCGAATAACCGAATAACCGAATAACGGAATAACCGAATAACCGACTCCCTCAAGCCCCAACAGCTCCCCAAGACTCAATTCCTCCTCATATTGCTTATTGAACGACACATTAAAAACAGAATGCAAAGTGATAAGTTGTTCAAATTGAATTGTGGTATCAGCATAGTTCAATGCCAGTTCCTCTTTTGTTTGCCCGGCATTCGCCTGAATCTTTTCCTGAGCCAACAGTTGGTCGGTCTGGGCTCCGGTAATATCTCCCAGCTTTCGTTTAATATTTGCCCGGGCTATATAAGCCTTTGCAAAATCGGGATAGATAAGCACAGCCTGATCCAAATCAAAGAGTGCCCCAAGCGGATCTCCAGTATCATTTCTCAATAGTCCCCGGTTAAAATAGCTTAAAACATGATAGGGCTGCAAGACATTCACCTGCTCATAATCAAGTATAGCTCCCTCATAATCACCTATTTGCGCACGAATTATGGCGCGATTATACCAACTCAGAGAGTGGCTGGGATCAAGCTTCAATACCCGGTTAAGGTCAGAGATACAAGAATCCTTGTGCTCCATTTCGTAAAAGGCCAGGGCCCGCATATAATAGTGCTGTGGATTAACAGAATCGCGGTATATAGCCTCTCCTAATGATATAAGTGCCTCCTGGTACTTTTCTGTTTCATAATACAAAAGACCTTTCCTACTGTATCCATCCGGAGAAAAGGGATTAAGCAAAATTGCCTGATTGAAGTCTTCCAGGGCACCCTCTCTCTCCAGAAGTTTTGACTTTGCCACCCCCCGATTTACAAAAGCTTCATCAAGGTGATCATTTACCCTGATTGCCTCATTAAAATCTTCAATTGCATGAGAAAAATTATTTAGTCTCAAACGGGTGGTTCCCCTGGAATAATAGAGATTGGCATTATTGGGATCGATAGCCAAGCCAGCCGTGAAATCTTCCAAAGCCTTATAATAATCACCTTTCATATCCCGCAGAATACCCCTTAACAAATATGATCCTGAAACAGCCGGGTTAATATTTATCGCGCGGGATAAATCACGTAAAGCTCCGCTTTTGTCTTGCAGATAAAACTTAGTAAGCCCTCGCAGATACCAGCCATCAAAATTATCAGGGTCTTGAAGAATTACCCGCGAAAGAGTTTGAACCGCTTTAAGATATTTCTGTTGTTGGATTTCTATACGGCCTTGTTCTATGAAACGATCAATCCTGATTTGGGCATGAGAAGAACCTGCAAGCAGCAAACTTAAGCCAAGGTAAAGGAATAATATTTTTGCTCGCTGGTAGTTTGTCAAATGATCATGAGTTAAATTCTAATTTTTTGAATAGTCTTTTCGCTGCTCCTCTTTTCCTTCTGAATCAAACATAATCCAAATGCCCTTCTTTTTGCCTTTAATATAGCTCATATCATAACGAAGAATCCCATTGTCATCCCAGATATACCACTTTCCGTGCTTCTGGTTATTCTTATATCTGGCCTCCGCAGTTTTTATGCCCTCCTCATTGAAGGTTTTCCAAAGGCCATCCATATGTCCAGACTTATATGACCTGATCTCTCTGGGCTTTCCATCAAGGTAGAAATATCTCTCCTCACCATCTTTCAGTCCCTCTTTTACCCACATATCCATCTTCAAAATCCCATTATCAAAGTACTCAGAGTATTTCCCTGAATACAATTCCTGATTATTGTCGTAATACATCCCATCATCTCCCTCAATCATCTGTGAAAAACCAGCCAGGCTCATCAAGAGAAGAAAAATTAATATCTGTATACTTTTCATAACGTTCCAATAAGGAGTTACCCCCCAAAATTAATAAAAACAGCTTGAGAATAAACAAGAAAAGATAGTCAATCCCAGTTTGACCATCTTTTAAGAAAATAACCTGCTCAGGATTGAATTACTGTTTCATTTCTACCTTAAGGCTATTCGTATTTCCTGCATGAACACTCACTTTCTTAAGGTGATTGGCCATATAGGATACAAGGGATAGTTCCACTTCATAATCCCCGGCGATCAGGCCTTTGATTTCAAAATTGCCATCAAAATCAGTATAAAAGCTTTTTGTACTCCCTTTAATTTTAACCATCACGCCAACAAGCACCTCACCAGTCTGCTGATCAACAACAGTACCAGCCAAAACGGTTTTGGCATTTTCGTCAAAAATAACATTCTCCTTTGCACCTTCCTTAGCCATCATATTCAAACTAAGAACAAGGGTAAAAACTACAGTCAATATCTTTTTCATCATAATAGTGTTTCTCAATTCATTATGGTTCAAATTTACGATGCTAAGATTACCAGAGCTTTAGCCCTCTGTTAAGAAAGGGTTAAGGTTTTTTCCATTTTGCCTGTTTGAATTCATCTATATAAGTATGACGCTAGTACTAAGGCAATGAGTCAAAAGGCCAAAAACATCTTCAGAGACTTCCTTGATCTTCTCCTTCCCCGCACATGTGCTGCCTGTAACCGTGCGCTTCATCCCTGGGAAGAGGAGATTTGTCAGCTCTGCCTGATGCAATTGCCCATCAGCAATTATCATCTCGATGCAGATAATCCTGTGGCCCAGGTTTTCTGGGGACGGGTGCGGTTGGAGCAGGCAGGTACATGGTTTATCTATATTCGCGGTTCTCGCTTCCAAAACTTACTGCATCGACTAAAATATGAGCATCGTCCGCGAATCGGAATTGCTATGGGTAAAAACTACGGCTATCAACTGAAGCATTCAGGAGTGTATGAAATTCCACATATGATTATCCCTGTACCCCTGCACCCCAAAAGGCGACGTAGCAGAGGATACAATCAAAGTGAGGTGATTGCCAAAGGCTTGTCTGTTGCTCTGGAAATTCCGGTCAGGGTCGATATCCTGTTGCGAACAGTTCACACAAAAACCCAAACAGCCAAAACCAGGGCAGAGCGTTACCTTAACGTAAGTGGCAAATTCAAAATCAACAATCCCGAAGTAATCGAGAACAAGCATATCCTTCTAGTTGATGATGTTATCACCACCGGTGCCACCATTGAGGCCTGTGCTGAAGAGCTGCTGAAGGTTGAAGGAATAAGAGTAAGTGTTGTGGGAGTGGCATTTGCCAGTAAGAGGGGGTAAGGAGGGAGAGATTGTTTCAAAGCGCACTCTCAAGCATTGCAACTGTCACGTGGGGTCCCGACTTTCGTCGGGATGACACCGTGGGATGTTCCGGCGTTGTTTGGGTTGGCGTACTCTCGGAGGTTTGGTGGGTCGCAAAAGAAGGCGCCAATCCAATGCTTCGAATCTTAAGTCAGGGCACGGTGTCATTCCCGCGAACGCGGGAAACTCACTGGGCTCCACCGCAGCAAAAAAAGTGCACTCTCAAGCATTGCAACCGTCGAAGCGATATCCCCCAACCTCCAGGCCCGCCAATGCCAAAACGCGATCCACAACAGTAAAACACAAATTTTCAATGTCTTTTGGTCGACTGTAATGAGAGGGACTTGCCGGACAAATAAGCCCACCAGCCAAGGTGATGGTCTCCATATTCCTGATATGAATAAGACTCAGAGGTGTTTCACGGGTTACGAGAATGAGCTTTTTTCGCTCTTTTAGCATCACATCAGCTGACCGGGTGATAAGATCATTTGCCACACCAGAGGCTATTCGGCCCATGGTGCCCATGGTGCAGGGAATAATAATCATAGCATCATAACCTGAAGAACCACTGGCCATCGGAGCCCAAAAACTATTTGGATCCCATATCTTAAAGGGGTGCTGGTCTAAAGACTCATCCGGTAGCTCATATTTCCAAACCTCCCTGGCAGTCTCACTCAAAACAACATCCACCCGCTCATACTGATCAGATAATCCAGCCAGCTTCCTGAGCAAAAGATGAGCATAAACAACCCCGGAAGCCCCACTTACACCAACAAAAATCTTCATCGCTATTAATAGTTTTGAACACACCTCACCGGCAATCCATTCCTCCTCTGCGAAGTATCCTCCTGAAAATCGGGCTTATCATTAAATACTGACCGAATCATAGACAAATGGTTCAATCCGGTTCCGGGGTTAATATTACTACTCCACATATAGCCTGCTTGTCCGGAATCGTAGAATTTTCTCTCAGCAAAAATCAGATATCCTGAGTATAATATCTCAAATCCCGAATTTGATCCCCATACCAGATTATCGCCGGCAGCAACTCCCAAATCCTCCTTGTAATAGAGCATTAACTCTCTCCATTCATCTACATTCGGAATATGCCATCCCGGAGGACAAATACCTTCAGCATTGATATTTTCAGAAAAGCCCATGGCCTCATCCCATTGATATAAACCTCCGTAGATATCGCAATTCTCTTTCTTATTGGCATAACAATACTTCTCTGTTTTTCCATTATCTCTCTGGTAACCATCGCCAACATCACCACCAGAACTGGCATTAATCATAGTACCTACATTGAGGTTTTGAGCTAACCAGAGTTTGTCGTTAATATTAACTGTTTTGTATTTTTTCCCATCCCGGGGATCGGTCATCACAGACATCTCATTTATAGGGGTAAGAGTTGAAAAAATCCAGGTCTCACTTGAAACAATATGATCGTAGGGATCTTTTGCAACAATTTTCCAATAGTAATCTGATGTAAACTCCAGAGGGAGACAGAGATAAGAAAAAGCGGTAATATCAGATGCAATTTTAGGCGGGTTATCTGAACTGCCAAAGTATACATCGAATAACAATTCATCACCATCAGGATCGGTACACGACCATTCCAGCAGGCAACGGCTTGTAACCGCATTATCATCATTCAACGGAGAAATGTTCAGAGGAGATTCTGGTTCCTGATTTGTTCCTCCCACAACCAACATATAGCTGGCGACATCCGTAAGCCCCTTACTGTCAACAACCTCAAGCTGGATATCGTAATCGCCAGAGATTGTGTATTGATACTCAGCTATTTTTCCGCTTGAAAATTCCGTATCCCAGGTGCCATCTCCTTCAAAATCCCATCGCACCTGCAGACTGTTGTTATCATCTTCAGCATCGCTGCATGAAGAGGCGTCAAAAATGAATATATCCTGCAGATATCCGGTTTCAGGATTAACAATAAAATTTGCATTAGGTGCACGATTAGGCCAGGCAATTCTGAGAAAATCAGTTTTTCTGACTGTCAATCCTTCAGTATCCCTCACCTCCAGAGTAATATAATAAGTCCCGCCTGTAGCAAATTTATGCTCTGCAATCTTATTTGTAGTAAACTCGGTATCGAAGATTGAATCCGACTCCCAGTCCCAACGAACCTCCAACTCCTCAGTAGGATCTTCGATATCCCTGACGTCGCTGGCATCAAAAACAAAGGTTGAATCCACACTACCATAAGAAGGACTAATAGTAAACAATGCTGAAGGGACAGTATTGTGTTTATCATCGCAAGATTGGAACAAGACGGGCGACAAGACAAGAAGGGTAATCAGGCTGATTGTTGATAGTTGTTTTAATTTCATTTCCTGATTATTAATTAGTGTATGTGCAAAGGTAGGAAAAACTGGGACTCGGGGACTCGGGGACTCGGGGGCTCTGGGGCTCGGGGGTCACTGGATCTTTAATGTTCTTACGTCTCTGGATACTTCTATTACTGGTCTTCTTTCCACCTTCAAGAAATCAGCATGTGGATCCGGCATTCGGCGATAATTCAAAATAGCTGTCAGGGTATATTGTCCATTAGGTAAATCATCAGGAATGCTAATTGTATATGCTTCCATTCTCTCCTCCAGAGGTCTGAGTCTGTTTTCTATCTCTTCAACACAAAACCACTGAGCATAAGTATATTCTCCTTTTGAGTCTAAGAATACAGAGTGATAAATCCTGTCGCCTTCTGTAAGTCCGTCACGCTCAATTGCTTCTGAAAGCTCACTATGATTTGGATAGGCAATCTTCTCATTGCTTGTGATAAAGTATTTATCATTTGGATCAGAGGGATTAACGGGAACGGGGATATGCAATACTTCTTCACCTTTCTCATTATTCAGGCTCACATGCAACCAAACATCTCTTTCCTCAACTGAGCCGGTGGGGAAATTATGACCAGTAGCCAGAGCCTTCACCATGATTGAAAAGTCGATTTCTTCTCCGGTCGTTACAGTTTCGAACTCCTCCTGAAAAAATACACCGGCAGCACCCTCAACAAACTCAGCAAAACCTCCACCAAACCAATGATCGTGATTCAGTTCTCTTTGAAAGCCCATTTTTGCAGGCTTACCGGCCATAGGTTGCATGTGACAGGTCTGACAAAGTATGCCCCGGGCAGGATAAACGCTCTCCTGATACTCATGCTCGGTGGCCTTTACCCATACATCATAAGGATTTAGCTCATTGTGGCATGTGGCACAAATATTGGCATCTTCAAACATCTCAGTAGTCTGAGTTTCATGGTATGGAGACCACGGAAACTCAAGATCTGCCCGCTTTGCATCAATTTCGTCTGTGGCATGAGATATATAATCATGATTGAAGGCCGGATCGTTCTCAAATCGGTCAAGCGTATGGCAGAAATCACAGAAAATCCCCCTGTCGGCACGAGTCTTATTTCCATCTCCCCTATTCCAGTGATTATCAGTTTCAACACTTCTTTCAGGTAATCTGTCTCCGGATAAAAAAGCGGATGGAGAGTGACACCCAATACAATTTTCATTTTCCTTAGCTACCTTATCATCAAATGACATAGAAGGAAGCAGCACATCAAAATACTGGGCCTGAAAGAAATCGCCGGTAAAGCCTTTTGAATGCTGAGAGGTATTCCAGGTGTCGA
Organism: Bacteroidota bacterium; assembly: GCA_034658635.1. GTDB lineage: Bacteria > Bacteroidota > Bacteroidia > Bacteroidales > UBA12481 > JABHCC01. Next base: position 7,726 of record JAYEFL010000339.1, read on the forward strand.
ATCTATCCCAATGACATCCAGAGCATGTCATCGGATCCTCAAAGTAATGATATTGCTTATTCTGGTCTTCCTTTTTACTTAGAAGGGTAGCACTTGTAAGGGCTGCTAGTATAATAATGGAAATCGGAATCATTCTTTTCAAAGATCTCATATGCTTAAGCTAATTGGTCGGTTAAATAAATTCCCATGACAGGATACTCTTGATAATGATGTTATCTGCAGGATCTGTTAATCCTATTCCAATACCTGTATGCCACCTGATTTTTTTGTATTTACCAAGAAACAGGTTGAATGAAGGAAATATATAGTGTTTCTGTTCCGGGAATCCAGGCATATCATACAATTCTCCCATCTTAGAATAGTATTCAAGTCGGGGTTGAAACACAAGACTTTTGGTATAGGTATAGGCGCCATTGAGCGCAAACTCAAGCCCTTCGGTAACATCTGCTCCACTTATTTTTTTCTCAAAT
>JAYEFL010000340.1:0-8167 GCA_034658635.1 Bacteroidota bacterium
CCGGATCTTCTTACCGAACCATGCTGATGCAGTTTCATCTTTCCAGGTTCCTTCCGGGAGAATCTCGTAAGTCACCTGCTTTTGCTGTATTATTTTGTCAGATTCTTTTGTCCATTGATCGTTTCCATCAGATTCCTGATTGAATGCAGCCTCAACAAAGAGAAGAGCATCCTCATATCCTTTTGGTGCTTCTGATTTTGCTGGTTTTGTATACCTCAATAATTCCAGTAGATGTGTGCGGTCAAGTGCAAAGCCCGGATTAAAATCATCACTGTCAATATATTTCAGAAGGCTATGGCGCAATTGTCTAACGGGTAGTATAGTGTCTCTTTCAAGTGAAATATTATACCCACAGATCAATAATTTGCCCTTACCTATGCGGGTTTCAAACAGGCTGCCAAGCCTTTCGCTATAGTGGAAGTCACTCACCGGTTGGATAATGGGACTGAAATCAGGAGGGAAGTCGGCAAGCTTGAATCCGTGAGCTCCTTCACAGAGACGATACCAATTCCAGGAGCCAAAGCTTTCTGTGGGGAAGTCATTAAAGGCGGGATGTGACTGATCGATTAACAATCCAAGAGTCTCGATTGATTGTCCTGGAAAGAAGGAGGCTGACCAATACAGTGGTCGCCATGAGGCTAATTTTTGATTGTCCTTCTCTCCACATTCATTGGCAATGAGCAATACTGATGCACCATTATCGAGTTCTTTGAGAACTTGCGGACTTAACTGCTTAGTAATGATAATTTCAGGATTTACAGCGGGGATTTCTTTAGGATATAGCCACAATGGCCAGCTGTTTGAATATTCAGTTCCGTCGATACTAATTTTCAAAGTAAACTGTTCGGCTTGTTGCTGTTCCGGTAATTGAATCATCAAAGACCCAACAAGGTGCAGGTTTCCCTTATTATAATCAGCTGCAGAAAACTGGCCGCTTCTCTTGATATCACCCTGACTGTCAATTAATTCCCAGATTATTGTTTTTCCTTTGAGATCCTTTGGTCCATATTGATGGAGTAGAACTTCTGAAACAAGGCTGTCCCCAGTTTCAAAACAATATGATGGGAGTTTTACCAAAGGGACCACAGTATTGAGAAATTGCCGTGCTGTTTCAGGGTCAAGGCCTCCCTTTTCGTCGTAAAAAGAATCAAGCCAGCCGATCAGCGCTTCTCCTTGTCCGATATAGTCCTGCATACTCAATAACTGAAAACCTGCACAGGATGGAGTTCGCATAAAGGATTCTATTTCATCTTTATAAAGCAGAGCGGAGAGCTTTGCGCTGGCCATTCTTAATTCTTCATCCTGATCATATAATCCATTATCTCTGGCAAGTTGAGCAAGTTTTTCAAGATATCTTGGTTTCAGGGGACCTGTGTATTTCTTAATCTCATCCCAATCAGGGTATACAGGCCACTGGCCTATTTCGTGGGCAATAATCGGAACATGTGCTTTGGAGTACTTGTCTTCATAATCCCAATTAAGGTTATCGGTCATTTTTTGCCTTACACCACCTATTCCCGGAACATTATGAGTGGTAGAATAATCGCAAAAAGGTGTTATAGTACGAGCGGTGGAGGCTGCATATAATCTCCTTGGGTCCAGTTCCTTCAGGGTTTTAATCCATTCGCCCATTACACCAAAATCGCTGCTTCCCAGCTCATTCCCAATGCAGAAGAGGATAAAAGATGGATGGTTACCATAGGTTTCAACCACCCGTTTCATTTCTTCCCAAATGAAATTATCTGCATCCTGGTCTCCTTGTCCAATTCCCTGTGGATGTCCTTTTGTATCCATTTCTGGTCTGCCACGCGCATGCATATCCGTTCCCATCCACCAATCGATCCAGAGAGAAGCTTCGGCCTGGATGTAAATGCCAATCTCATCTGCTGCTTCAAATGCTGCTTCAGGCGGACACCAGGAGTGGAAGCGAACGTGATTTAGTCCATATTCTTTGTATGTCTTGAAAATATTCAGCCATTCATTCTTATTCATTGCCGGATATCCGGTGAGGGGAAAATGAATACAATCATTATTACCTCTGAGGAATATTCGTTGGCTATTTACAAGTATGTGATGATCAGAGCGATCTGCCTTTGTAATTCCAAATTGCTCTGATTTCGAATCTGCATCAGTCTCTGGATTCAGTACAACCTCAATCTCATATAAAAAGGGATCGAACTCATCCCAGGTACGTAGTTTAGTATCCGGGGTTAATTCTTTGCTGAAGGTTTTATCCTTTGTAACCACCGAGACAGAATCAATCAGTTTACGACTATTTTTTTCACGCAGAAGAAATAGCACATTGAGCTCCTGATTGTCAGGATTTCTTAAGTCAACCTCAACTCTTACGCTGTTGGATGCAGGATCAGGGAAAGTTCTGATTCTTTCAACATGCCGGGGCGATCTGGCCTGAAGTTCAATTTTACCAACTATACCATTCCAGATACTCTGCATGTATTCTCCATAGGCATGGCCCTTATCTCCGATGTTATGGATCATGTCGTTATTTATTCGAACACTGAGAAGATGTTTGCCGGGTTGTATAACTCCCAATGTGTGAATATGCGGAGTACCCAAGGCATCCTGAACTCCCAAAGCTTTCCCATCGAGAAATACACGGGATTCCCAAAGCACTCTTTCAAGAAACAAAGTAACTTCCTGATCGGCCCAGATTTCAGGGATTTCGATTTCTTTTGTATACCAAGCCGGACCAACATATTCATATGCTCTGGAAAGAATCCCATAAGCAGTATCCACTGTTTCCTGTCCGTATTCATTCTCATCAGTAGTTCCCGGAAGATTAATCCGTTCATTAAAGTGAACATTCATCCACCCCTCATTAAGACCAATATCTTCTGGATCTAAACGAATTCCCCAATCTCCCTCCAAAGAGATTTTTTCATGATCTGTTTGCTGGCAAGAGCTAAGCAAGAAACTAGCAGCTATTACCAGAAATAATTCTACAAAATTTCGCATAAATAAACTTATTACTTCCGAATGACGAATGACGAATGACGAATGACGCATGACGATTGACGACTAACGAATGACGACTAACGAATCCTTAAGTAATCTGCCAGTGCATAAATTTGACCATGCTGTCGATTACACTATTACTGAATCAAAAATAGCAATTTGCACTCTTTTTTGTACATTTCGGATGTGGAAACCACAAACTCTTGTCGATAATAGATCATGATAGTTGACTTTCTTATAAGCTTTGTACTGGGACTTATCATGTTCACTATCGGGTCATCCCTGAAACCCGGAGAGTTCAGGGCTGCTGCCAGACGTCCGAATGCTGTGGTTCTGGGACTAAGTCTGCAAATGCTTTTTCTTCCCCTGATGACTTTTGCTTTGGTTAACCTAACTCCTTTGTCGGCTGAATTCAAAATTGGTTTGATGATCCTTTCATTTTGTCCGGGAGGTACCACTGCCAACCTTGTGAGTTACCTGGTTAAAGCAGATGTGCCTTTGTCGATTTATCTAACCAGTTTAAACAGCTTTCTTATCTTGGTTACCGTCCCTTTTTTCACCTATCTGGCACTGAATTACTACACAGGAACAGGAGATGTTATCCACCTTCCCGTTGGGCTCACAGTAACTAAGGTAGTTTTTATCATTCTATTGCCGGTTTTAGCTGGTATGTGGGTAAGGAAACAAATTCCTAATCTAGTAATCAAACTTCAGCGTCCTCTTAAATATACCAGTATTCTTCTGCTAGCTGCAATTTTTACTATAAAGTTTTTTGCCCCCAGTTCGCAGGGAGGAAGCGGGATAGTGTGGAGTGAAGTTGAAGAGATACTTCCCATCGCAGTAACTATGCATTTGCTGGCTATGGTTCTAAGCTATTATCTGGCCAAAGGGATGTTATCTAATCACAAGGCCTGTGTTACAATTGGCATTGAGGTTGGATTGCAAAATACCACACTGGCCCTTTTGATTACCAGTACAATACTAGGCAGCGAAGAAATGGCCAAACCAGCTCTGGTTTATGCATTATTTTCATTCTTCACCACTTTTACATTTGCGTATATGACCAAGCGCTTCGGAAAGATTCACCGACTGGAAGGAATGAAGTCGAGTAACGAGTAACGAGTAACGAGTAACGAATAACGAATGACGAAAGACGTCTTTCTCAAATCCCATCATTATGTACATCCACAACCGCTCTGCCCGAAGGATCCACGTTATCCTTTAACTGCCTGTCCCATTCCAGGGCTTCAGGAGTACTGCACGCAATGGATGGGGCAGACGGAACGCAGGCTGCAGCAGATTCTGAGGGGAATAATTCCTCATAGATACTACGATAATAATATTCTTCTTTACCTAGCGGAGTATTAACCGGGAATCGGAAATGGGCATTTTGCATTTGTTCGTCATTTACCATCTTAGCTGTCAAGTCTTTCAGAGTATCAATCCAGTTGTACCCAACACCATCAGAGAATTGTTCTTTCTGACGCCAAACAACGCTTTCTGGAAGGTACTTTTCAAATGCTTTTCTTACCAACCATTTTTCCATTTTACCGTTTCCAGCCATTTTATCTTTTGGATTCAGACGCATCGCAACATCGAGAAATTCTTTATCCAGAAAGGGAACCCGGCCTTCAACACCCCATGCAGACAAAGATTTATTTGCCCTGAGGCAGTCAAATAAATGAAGCCTTGAGAGTTTTCTGTTTGTTTCAATATGAAGTGCTTCGGGTGAGGGTGCTTTATGGAAGTACAGATATCCCCCGAATACCTCATCTGCTCCTTCACCAGATAATACCATTTTAATTCCCATGGATTTTATAACTCTGGCTATCAGGTACATTGGGGTAGAAGCCCGAATGGTTGTCACGTCGTATGTTTCCAGATAGTATATCACATCCCTGAGAGCATCCAGTCCTTCCTCTATGGTGAAAAGAATCTCGTGATGAACAGTATCCAGGTATTCGGCCACTTTCTTTGCGGCCTCCAAATCAGGAGATCCTTCTAATCCAACGGCAAAGGAGTGCAAACGCGGCCAATATGCTTCTTTTGTGTCACCTGATTCTATTCGTTTACGGGCATACCGGGCAGCGATAGCTGATATTACAGATGAATCCAGGCCCCCCGACAGCAAAACTCCGTATGGAACATCAGACATTAACTGTCTGTGAACAGCATCTTCAAGGGCTTCACGAATTCGGTCAATATCTGTTGTATTATCCTTAACTGCCTCATATTCCTGCCAGTCTCTTTTATACCATGGTTTCATTTCTCCCTCAGGACTATAAAAATAGTGACCAGGTAGAAATTCCTGTATTTTGTTACATACTCCCTCCAATGCTTTAAGCTCAGAGGCAACATAGAACTGTCCTAGCTTATCCCACCCCATGTATAGAGGGTTAATGCCAATATGATCTCTGGCGATCAGGTAAATATCTTTTTCCTCGTCGTATAAGGCAAAGGCAAACTGTCCGTTGAGATCCTCGATCAAATCCTTTCCCTTTTTCCGATATAAAGCCAGGATGACCTCACAATCAGAATGGGTCTGAAACTCAAATGATCCGTTTAGTCTGCTCCTGATATCCTGATGATTAAATATCTCTCCATTCACTGACAATGCCACCTTACGATCCTTGGTGAACAATGGTTGTCTGCCTGATTCGGGGTCTACAATAGATAATCTTTCATGAGCCAAAATGGCTTTCTTACCCACGTAAATTCCAGACCAGTCAGGACCACGATGTCTTAGTTTTTTTGACATTTCCAGCACTTGGGTTCTTAAGCTGCTGGCTTCTTTTTTTAATTCGAATACTCCTACAATTCCGCACATTTCTTCGTTATTCTGTTATTCCGTTATTCCGTTATTCTGTTATTCTGTTATTCTGTTATTCCGTTATTCTGTTATTCTGTTATTCTGTTATTCTGTTATTCTGTTATTCTGTTATTCTGTTATTCTGTTAACTAGTTTTAAATAGTTGGCAAAACTAGAGTAATGATTTTAGAATATAACACAAATCGCAAAATAGCTTATGAAATGAAATCAAAAAACTAATAATGGTTAATGGGGTTAACTTGGGGCTTTCGGGGAGGGAATGTTAGTTTAATATTGTTACTGGACTTTTCGGATCAGGATTATGTTGGCTACTTTTCTTTCTCCTTTGTTGTCAAATATTTTGTTGTCTGAGGGGCAATTAAGCACTTCGTTGTTCATCCATAGGGTTGTTGATCCTCCTCCGTCGAGGTTCATTGCATTTATGCATTTCTGGCTTTGCAGGAAGTTTTGTAGTTCGGGCAGAGAGGCTCCTTTTGCTTGTTCGTGTCGGCCGTCTACTGTTATGAGTAATATGGAGTTTTCTTTCAGGCAGAGGGCTGTTCTTGGGTGTTTTTTTGTGATGAATGAACCCTCAAGCAAATCTGACTTTTTTCCGTTTTGGAGTAGCATTGGTCCTGCTGTGAAGACCCATTCTTCATTATTGGAAGCGAGATATTCAGTAGAGTTCTTTATTACTTCTATTTTTAGTTCTCCTGATTTTGTCATGATCAGGGCAGCGTTGAAGTTGGTTTTTTGATCTGGTTTCTTATCTCCTTTCCATGATCGGTGTGATACCTGTTTTCCCTCATCCTCAAGGAAAGTTACTGATCCCCCGTTTTTAATATTGAAGAAGCCTCCGTTAATGGCTGCAATAGCTGTATTTATATTCGCAAAGTAGCTTGTTGGATACAGGATAGAATCTGATGAGGCCATGTCGATTTCAAGGTTTTCTTCCAGTATATCCATCTCAAGTTCCAGTATATGAATATTTTGTGGTCCCTGAAGAGTGGAGTCAGAAAGAAGATGGGTATGGGTGAAATCCTGAGCCAGCGATGCTAGTGGTAGAAGAGCAATAATTATGGTACAAATTTTGAGCACTTTCATCTTATATACAAAGAAACAAAGGTATAGAAGAAAGACATAAATTGCACAATAAGATGTTTTCGTTTTCGTTTCTTGTGGGAAGAATTACCTATCCAAAATCATGAAAAAAACATTTGCATTTTTGCTTGTAATCTCATTGAGTTTTTATGTTGCACATGCTCAGGATTTTACCCTCAGCGGTTATATCCAGGATGCTGAAACCGGCGAAAAACTCATCGGAGCTAATATTTACAATAAAGCAAACCTGAAGGGAACCACTTCAAATAATTATGGTTTCTTTAGTCTTACGGTTCCTCAGGGGGAGTATGACTTCATATTTTCTTATGTGGGATATAATGCTCAGGAGAAGAAGATTGATCTTCAGAAAAATATCCAACTAAACATTGCATTAAAAGCATCTCTTGAATTGGAGGAAGTTGAAATTAAGGCAGATAGATTAGAGCAAGCCGTTGAGTCAACCCAAATGAGTACGATTAATCTTTCAGTTAAAACCATCAAGCAGATTCCTGCATTGTTTGGTGAGGTGGATATAATTAAGGCCATTCAATTGTTGCCTGGCGTTCAGTCAGGTACAGAGGGAGCCAGTGGATTATATGTTCGTGGGGGCGGACCAGACCAGAACCTTATTCTTCTTGATGGTACTCCTGTTTACAATGCCTCGCACCTTTTCGGTTTTTTCTCGGTGTTCAATGTTGATGCCATCAATAATGTTAAGCTGATTAAAGGAGGATTTCCAGCACGATACGGTGGACGATTATCATCTGTTTTAGATATCAGTCTGAAAGAAGGTAATTCTAAGAAATTCCAGGGAACCGGATCAATCGGATTAATATCATCCAAACTGACTTTAGAGGGACCTATTATTAAGGACAAAACCTCCTTTATTGTTTCGGCCCGCAGAACTTATTTGGATTTTATAGTTCAACCTCTTATCAGAGCTATTGAAGGTGATGAACTTACTTCTCAGGGATATTTCTTTTATGACCTGAATGCAAAGATTAACCATAAAATTTCTGACAAAGACCATTTGTACTTAAGTGTTTACATGGGAGAAGACAAGTTTTACAGAACCCAAAAACCGTATACTTATTTATATGATGGGGACCTGTTTACGGAGGAATCACACGCCGGTTTGGGTTGGGGCAATATTACGTCTGCCCTGCGATGGAATCATCAGTATAGCCCGAAGCTTTTCAGCAATACCTCAATAACTTATAGCAACTATGATTTTTCGGTGAAAAACAGCATGGAGTCGTATGTAGAGCGGGATGGAGTAAC
>JAYEFL010000341.1:0-59923 GCA_034658635.1 Bacteroidota bacterium
TACATGCTTCATAATGGACAGTTAAAACATCTGCTCCAAGTTTGTGAAACAAAGGAATATACCGGTCTGGCTCAATAACCATCAGGTGAACATCCAAAGTTTTTTTTGCATGTTTTTTTATGGCTTGAACGACAGGAGATCCGATTGAGAAATTCGGTACAAAAGATCCGTCCATTATATCAATATGGAACCAATCAGCCTCACTGTTATTCACCATTTCTATATCTCGTTGAAGGTTGCCAAAATCGGCGGCAAGCAGGGAAGGGGCTACTTTCGTTATTCGTCTTTCGTCTTTCGTCATTCGGAAGAAAATTTAGTGCTCAGTTTTCAGAGCTCAGTTTTCAGAAAACAAAAATAACTAATCCCAAAGAAATAACCGAATAACCGAATAACCGAATAACCGAATAACCGAATAACCGAATCCCGAATCACCCCAAATACTTCCTCAACAACTTATTCCTTGAAGTATTCTTCATTTTCTTGATAGCTTTTTCTTTTACCTGTCTGACTCTTTCACGGGTTAAGTTGAATCTTTCTGCAATTTCATCCAGGGAGTGGGGGAGGTGACCATTCAAACCGTAAAACATTCTGAGGATTTCGGCTTCACGATTATTCAGATGATTAAACGTTCTCTCTATTTCTTTTTTTAGAGATTCTCTAAGTAGTTTTTCATCAGGATTATTGCTGTTGTCTGGGAGGAAAACATCATACAAGCTCCCATCTTCACCCATCAGCAGCGGGGCATCCATAGAGATTGGGCGGGCAAAATGATTGAGCATCGTTTTAATTTCATCTTTGTTGATGTTCAGCTCGTCGGCTAATTCGCCGTGAGTTGGTGACCTGCCCAGTTCCTGCTCTAATCTGGCCATGGTCTTATTCATTTTATTTAATGTACCAATTTTGTTGAGTGGCAGGCGAACCATTCTGGCCTGTTCTGACAAAGCCTGGAGTATTGATTGACGTATCCACCAGACAGCGTATGAAATAAATTTGAATCCTTTTGTTTCATCAAAGCGTTCTGCAGCTTTGATTAGTCCAATGTTGCCTTCATTGATCAGGTCTGGGAGAGTCAGACCCTGATTTTGATATTGTTTGCTCACCGAAACAACAAAGCGGAGGTTTGCCCGAACCAGCCGATCAAGTGCTTTATGATCACCCTCATGGATTCTTCTGGCCAGATCAACTTCTTGTTGTGGGCTTATCAATTCTTCACGACCAATCTCCTGCAAGTACTTATCCAAGGATGGCAAATCCCGGTTCGTAACCTGTTTGGTGATCTTTAACTGGCGCATTAGTTCGCTGCTTGATGGCTTTACTGATTGATACGATGTTCATAAGTATTATGTTGCAGTAAATGAGGCCAGAAAGAATATTTTTGGCGGATTTTTTTGTGATCGTGTATAAATTCCGTACTTTTGCAAGGTTAACACTTCGATAGACAGGAGTTTATCCGTCAAATCCAAATTAACATAATTGATTATTAACATTACTTCACGGATTTCGACGTTCACAATAAAACATTATTTAATCCAACAAAAAGTATGTTCGACATTTTAGAGCTCAACAAGAAATTGTTGGCCGAGTTGCGGGAGATTGCAAAGGGATTGAAAATCAAGAGAGTAGAGTCATATAAGAAACAAGACTTGATTTATCAGATTCTGGATCAGCAAGCTATTGTTGCATCCGAAAGTAAAACAAAGCAGAAAGCGGCCCCGAGTTCAACAAGCGGAACCTCCAAGGTTTCATCATCAGACAGATCAAACAGAAGAAGGAGAAAGCCTAAGGATGCTGATGATTCTCCACTGTTTTCTGCACGTCCAAGTGCTGGCGCTCCGGAAAAGCCAGATGAAAAGGAAGAAAAGCCACAGCTTTTCAAGAAGACTAAGAGCGCACCAGAGAAAGTTAGTCCTGCCTCTCCGGTAGTAAAAGATTCGAGTAAAAAGAAGGAAGAGCCTCCTCAGAAAGCTGAGCAAGTGCAGAAAAAAGCGCAAGCAGCTCCTCAAAGAAAACCACATTCTAATAAAGGACAAGAGGTGGGTCGGCAGCAGGATAATAAGCCCAGAACTCATAATAAACAAAACTTTGATCGTCGCGACAATAAAAATCGTGAACAGGTTCAGCCACCTCAGCAACAAGCTAAGAAGCCTCATGGGAGTGATTCCAAGCCAGTTGATAAGGGCTTTAACTTTGATGGCTTTATTGTCAATTCAGGTGTTCTGGAGATAATGCCGGATGGATATGGTTTTTTGCGTTCTGCTGACTATATGTATCTGACTTCACCTGATGATATTTATGTTTCACAATCTCAGATCAAGCTTTTTGGTTTGAAGACAGGAGACACTGTTGAAGGTAGTATTCGTCCTCCAAAGGAAGGCGAAAAGTATTTCCCATTGATTAAGGTTCTTGAAATTAACGGACAAAGTCCTGAGATTGTTCGAGACCGTGCACCTTTTGAGTATCTCACTCCATTGTTTCCTGATGAGAAATTCAATCTTGCCAGTTCATCACTTTCCTCACGGATAGTTGATATGTTTGCTCCTATTGGCAAGGGCCAGCGTGGATTGATTGTTTCTCAGCCAAAAACAGGAAAAACTATTCTTCTTAAAGAAATAGCCAACGCAATTGCCGCTAATCATCCTGAGGCCTATCTGATGGTTTTGCTTATTGATGAACGTCCTGAAGAAGTAACCGATATGGCCAGGGGAGTTAAAGGTGAAGTAATTGCTTCAACTTTTGATGAGCCTGCAGAAAGGCATGTCAGAGTTGCTACGATGGTTCTTGAGAAAGCTAAGCGTATGGTTGAATGTGGCCATGATGTGGTAATCCTTTTAGATTCTATCACTCGTCTGGCCCGTGCCTATAATACAGTTCAGCCTGCATCCGGTAAGGTTCTTTCTGGTGGTGTTGATGCCAATGCCTTACACAAGCCGAAGCGATTCTTTGGTGCAGCCCGTAATATTGAAAATGGGGGCTCACTGACTATCCTGGCCACAGCCTTGATTGATACCGGATCTAAGATGGATGAAGTTATTTTTGAGGAGTTTAAAGGTACAGGAAATATGGAACTTCAATTGGATCGCAAGCTTTCTAACAAGCGCATATTCCCAGCGGTGGATATTGTAGCATCCAGTACACGAAGGGAAGATCTTTTACATCCGAAAGATTTCTTAAACAAAATGTGGGTGCTCAGGAATTATCTTGCAGATATGAATTCTCTTGAAGCCATGGAGTTTATGCGTGATAAACTGGCCCAAACACAAACCAATGAGGAGTTTCTTATTTCAATGAATAGCCAGTAAGAGAGGAAATAGGAAATAAGGCATAGGAAATAAGAAAAAGGAAAAAGGAAAAAGGAAAAAGGAAGAAGGAAATAGGGTTATAAGGCAAAACTTAGGTGTTTTGTCTTATGACCTTTTTTTTTGCTGTTGTTTTGACAGTTTATAAACTAACAAATCTCATATTTATATATATCAATTTGTTTTAACTTAGCGCTTCTATTTTTAGCAATTTGTACCATACCAAAAGCGATAATTAACATGTCAAAAAAGAAGTTTATTACCTGTGAAGGGAACCTGGCCGCTGCCCATGTAGCTTATATGTTCAGTGAGGTTGCTGCAATTTATCCTATTACTCCATCATCTAACATGGCAGAATATGTTGATGAATGGGCTGCTAATGGAAGAAAGAATATTTTTGGAGAGACTGTAAAAGTAACTGAAATGCAGTCTGAGGGAGGCGCCTCAGGAGCCGTTCACGGTTCTTTGCAAGCTGGCGTTTTAACAAGCACATACACGGCCTCGCAGGGTTTGCTCCTGATGATCCCGAACATGTATAAGATTGCTGGCGAATTATTGCCAGGAGTTTTTCACGTAACTGCAAGAAGTGTTGCTGCACATGCTCTGTCAATTTTTGGTGATCATAGTGATATTTATGCTACTCGTCAAACCGGTTTTGCCCTTTTGGCTTCTGGTAGTATTCAGCAAATTATGGATTTGGCTGGTGTCGCTCACCTGGCTTCGATTAAGAGCAGAATTCCTTTCGTTCATTTCTTTGATGGATTCCGTTCATCTCATGAAATTCAAAAAATTGAAATGTTCGATAACGATGACCTGGCTCCATTAATCGATCAGGAATCTTTACAAGCCTTCCGCGACAGAGCTCTGAATCCTGATCATCCTGTTACAAGAGGAACTGCCCAGAACCCGGATATTTTCTTCCAGGCAAAAGAATCAGTGAATCCTTTTTATGAAACAGTTGCAGATACTGTGGACGAATACATGCAGGAGATTACAAAACTTACTGGTCGTGAGTATCATCCATTTACATATTATGGTGATCCTGAAGCTGAAAATGTGATTATTGCGATGGCCTCTATTACTGAAACTATTCAGGAGGTTATTGATCACCAACTGGAAAATGGTGAAAAAGTTGGTTTGATCACCTGTCATTTATATCGTCCTTTCTCCGAAAAATATTTCTTTAAAGTATTTCCAAAAACTGTTAAGCGTATTTCTGTTCTTGATCGTACAAAAGAACCTGGTGCTGGCGGTGAACCTCTGTACATGGATGTCAGGAATATGTTCTACGAAAAGGAAAATGCTCCTTTAATTGTTGGTGGTCGTTATGGTTTGAGTTCAAAAGACACAACTCCGGCTATGATGCTTTCAGTTTTTAATAATCTGAAAATGAACGAGCCAAAGAATGGTTTTTCTGTAGGAATCGTTGATGATGTTACTTTCCAATCTCTGCCAGTACTTGATGAGATTGACCTTTCTCCAGCCGGAACCTTCCAGGCAAAATTCTACGGTCTGGGTTCAGATGGAACAGTTGGTGCTAATAAAAACTCTATAAAAGTTATTGGTGATACCACTGATAAATATTGTCAGGCATACTTTGCGTATGACTCAAAAAAATCTGGTGGTTTTACAACTTCACACCTGAGATTTGGTGATAAAGAGATTCGCTCTCCATACCTGGTAAATATGCCGGATTTTGTTGCATGTCATGTGCCATCATACATCAATGTCTATGATGTTCTGAAAGGCCTGAAAAAAGGTGGTACCTTCCTTTTTAACTCTATTTGGGACAAGGAGGAGACCAAAAAACGTCTTCCAAATCACATGAAGGCATATATGGCTAAGAATGAGATTCAGTTCTATACTATTAATGCTACTGCCATAGCGGAGGAGATTGGATTGGGAAACCGTACCAACACCATTATGCAATCTTCTTTCTTTAAGATTGCTAATGTGATTCCTTATGATCTTGCTGTTGATCAGTTGAAGAAAGCTATTCTGAAAACCTTTGGCATGAAGGGTGAAGAAATCGTTAAGATGAATTATGCTGCTGTTGACCGGGGAGGTGGTGCTGATTTGACCAAAATTGAGATCCCGGTTGAATGGGCTGATCTGGATACAACTCCGGAACCTGATACTCGTGACATTCCGGATTTCATTAAGAATGTTGCAGATCCTATTAATGCTCAAAAAGGGGATGATCTGCCTGTAAGTGCATTTGTGGGACGTGAAGACGGAACCTTCCCCGCTGGTACTACTCAATATGAAAAACGTGGTGTTGCAGTAAATGTTCCGGAATGGATAGATGAAAACTGTATTCAGTGTAACCAATGTGCGTACGTTTGTCCGCATGCTGCTATTCGACCATTCCTTCTTACTGATGCAGAAGTTGCTGACGCTCCTGAAGGAACTAAAGTGCAAAAGGGTAAAGGAGGTATTAAAGAATACAACTTCAAGATACAGGTTAGTGTTCTTGATTGCACCGGTTGCGGTAACTGTGCCGATGTTTGTCCTTCAAAAGAGAAATCCCTGATCATGAAGCCACTTGGAACTCAAATGGATGAAGTGGAAAGATGGGATTATATGCATAAGGAGGTTGGATACAAAGACAATGTGCTGCCTAAGGAGAAAACTGTTAAGAATTCTCAATTTGCTCAGCCATTGTTTGAGTTCTCCGGAGCTTGTGCCGGATGTGGTGAAACTCCTTATATTAAGACAATTACTCAGCTTTATGGCGATCGTATGATGGTTGCTAATGCTACAGGTTGTTCATCAATTTATGGTGGTGCTGCTCCAAGTACTCCTTATTGTTCAGATAAGCATGGTAAAGGACCTGCCTGGGCTAACTCACTATTCGAAGATAATGCAGAATACGGATTGGGTATGGCTCTTGGTGTTAACCAGATGAGAGATCGTATTGCCCGCAGAATGCAGGAAACAATGGAGGCTGTTGCTCCTTCAACTAAGGAGGCTTTTGCTGTCTGGATCGAGAATAAAGAAAATGCTAATACCACAAGCGAAGTTTCTGCGAAAGTGGAGGATGCATTAAAGGCTGAGAAGCACGAAGTAGCCGCTGAAATTTTAGCACTTAAACAATATCTAATTAAGAAATCAGTCTGGGTATTTGGTGGAGACGGATGGGCCTACGATATAGGATACGGTGGATTAGACCATGTGCTGGCAACTGGTGAGGATATCAATGTATTGGTTATGGATACAGAGGTTTATTCCAATACCGGCGGACAGTCGTCAAAAGCAACCCCTGTTGGGGCTATTGCGAAATTTGCTGCATCAGGTAAAAAAATCAGGAAGAAGGATTTGGGGATGATGGCAATGTCTTACGGATATGTGTATGTTACTCAAGTGGCAATGGGCGCAAGTCAGAGTCAGTTTTTTAAAGCTATGAAAGAAGCTGAAGCATATCCCGGACCATCTCTTGTTATTGCTTATTCTCCTTGTATTGCTCACGGATTGCGTGCAGGGATGGGGAAAACCCAGGAAGAGGAGAAACTGGCAGTTGCAAGTGGATACTGGACTTTGTACAGATACAATCCTTTGGCTGAAGCAGAAGGAAAGAATCCATTCGTACTGGATTCAAAAGAGCCTGATTGGAGTGAGTTCCGTAAATTCATTCTTGGTGAAGTTCGTTTTTCTTCTCTCAAAAAAGCATTTCCAGAGCATGCTGAAGAACTATTCGCAGCCTCAGAGGAAAATGCAAAATGGAGACATAAGTCTTATGAGCGATTAGCTAAGATGGATTTTTCACAGTAATTAAAGATAAATTAGGTAGCCTGATAATTTTGTTATACATTTGCTATGTTAAGTGGTGTATTAAATGCACCCTCAGTGTTCTGACATAAGATTTTATATACTCAGATACCATGCAATTGAAACGCATGGACCCACAGGCGGCTACGGCCTTCTGTTCATAATGTTTGTTTAAAGTTGAGTTATCCGGTTAAAGTTGTGAAAAACCCGATCACCTAAAAGGAGATCGGGTTTTTCTATTATCAGGAGATGTGATAATTTACTTACCAGGACATTGATTGATAATTCCGTCAGATAAATTCTTGTCACCATAAGCTTTGTCAAAATGAGCGCTGAATTGATCAGCAAGCTTTTCAGCTGTTGCATTATAAGAAGCTTTATCTTCCCAGGTGTTTATGGGGTCTAGCATTTCAGTTGGAATGCCAGGACAAGTGGTTGGAACCATAACGTGGAAATATTTGTCGGCCACAAACTCAATATTGTCGAACTCACCATTCAATGAAGCATTAACCATTCTGCGAGTCAAAGGCAGATCAATCCGTTTCCCTGTTCCATATGCTCCACCAGACCAGCCGGTATTGATCAGGAAAACATTGGTATCATGTTCTTCCATTCTTTTTCCAAGCATCTCAGCATAAATATCCGGATTCAGCGGCATGAATGGCTGTCCGAAGAAACGAGAGAAGGTTGCCTTAGGCTCGGTAATACCAGTTTCAGTACCTGCCAATTTAGAAGTATATCCCATCAGGAACCAAAGCATAGCCTGATCTTTATTGAGCTTACTTACAGGAGGCAGAACTCCGTAAGCATCCGCAGTCAGAAAAAGAATAGTTTTTGGATGTCCTGCGGTTGAAGCTTCTTTGATATTTTGCAGATATCTCAGTGGATACGACGCTCTTGAGTTAGGTGTAAGCCTAT
The DNA here is from genome assembly GCA_034658635.1 of Bacteroidota bacterium. GTDB lineage: Bacteria > Bacteroidota > Bacteroidia > Bacteroidales > UBA12481 > JABHCC01. The sequence continues at coordinate 7,983 of JAYEFL010000341.1, forward strand.
CATCAAAATAGTCAAACTGGCCATCCGGGTACATCATTGCATTCTCAATAATGACACCGTGCTTCAGATAGTCATCTTCATGCATTACTGCATCAAAAATATCTGGCTCCTTCTCAGGATTAATATCTATCATTTTGGCATAGCAACCATTCTCGAAATTAGCGATACCACTATCATTCCAACCGTGCTCATCATCACCTAACAAAGCTCTTGATTTGTCAGCTGAAAGAGTAGTTTTTCCAGTTCCTGAAAGTCCTAACAAGAGAGCAGAAGACCCGTCTGCTCCTTCATTAGCAGAACAATGAAGAGGAAGAACGTTCTCAAATGGTAATAAATAATTCATTACAGTGAAAAGCAACTTCTTATTTGAACCCATATAGGCAGATCCGATAACAATACCCATTCTGCGATCCATATCTACCGCAACAACCATATTGCTGGTTTGCCCATTTGGCATTTTGCGTAAGCGTCCAGCATATTTTGACGCATCCAGCTTGTGGCCTGGAAGCGTAATCAGAACAAAGCCATTGCCAGCAAAGCAGCTCTTGTTAATATCTTCAGGAACAGGCCTGAACATGTTATCAGAAAACAGTGTTGGTAAAGCTCCGTCTGTGATCACTTTTACCGGCAGCGCATAGCTTGAATCTGCTCCAACCACCCGGTCTGTTTCATACACCTTGTCAAGGTCACCAATGAATGACAAAGCATCTGCGAAAAGCATATCAAAGGTCTCCTCGTCAATTGGGATATTATTTGGAGAGTTCCAATCAACATTACCTTCGCTGGAGGCCCTTTTTACCAGAACTGTGTCTTTAGGACTACGACCAGTAGACTCGGTTCTGGTCCAGGTGGCTAATGCACCACATTCTGAAACAATTGCTTCGCCGTTTTTTACAGCTGCTTTTATCATCTCAACACGTGGGATATTGTTGAGTACATTTTGATGTACGCTGACTGCTCGTGCCAGCCTTTCTTTAAGATCCATAAGATTTTAATTTGGTTATTTTTTCAAATTGTCTGATGAACAAATAATAATATGCTACCAAAGTAAGCTTTTTAACTTTTCCTGCGCAACTTTGTTTACTCTTTCGGAAGTAAAAAGTGCTAACTTTGCAGTCTTATAAATTGATGTGGGCAGACTCATAGGTATAGATTACGGACAAAAGCGTGTTGGGATAGCGGTAACTGACCCTGATCAGATTATTGCGAACGGATTAACTACTGTTGGATCACATGAGATTTTCATTTTTCTAAAGGAATACGTTTCGAAGGAAAAAGTTGATGGTTTTGTGGTAGGATTTCCACGACAAATGAATCATTCACTTTCTCAGGCAGCTCCTTTTGTTTCGGCATTCATAACCGGGTTAAAGCGGAAATTTCCAGAGATACCGGTTTTTGAGACTGATGAGCGCTTTACTTCGAAAATGGCTTTTCAAACGATGATCGATGGTGGTTTGAAGAAGAAAGCCCGGCAAGATAAGGCTATGGTTGATAAGATTAGTGCTGTAATATTATTACAGTCTTTTCTTGAGCATAAAATAAGTAAGGAGAGAAATAAAGGTATTGAATTATGAAGTTACCCGTATATGCATATGGTTCTCAGGTCTTAAGAAAAGTTACTGAAGACATTGATTCTGATTATCCAGACTTGCAACAATTGATTAGTGATATGTTTGAAACTATGCATTCTGCTGAAGGCGTTGGTTTGGCAGCTCCTCAGGTTGGTAAGTTGATCAGACTGTTTCTGGTTGATGCCCGGGTTTACGGAGAAGATTATGAAGACCTGAAGGATTTCAAGAAAGTCTTTATCAATGCCAGAATACTTGAATGTTGGGGCGATGAAGTGCTTGAAACTGAGGGCTGTCTGAGTATACCAAAAATCCACGAAGATGTGTATAGATCAGATTCTATCAGGATTAAGTATATGGATGAGGACTTTAAAGCACATGAAGTGGTCTTCAAGGGAATGGCTGCCCGAATCATTCAGCATGAATACGACCATCTTGATGGAATTTTGTTTCCCGATAGACTAAGTCCCTTGAAGAAGCGTTTAATAAGAGGGAAATTAAAAGACATTTCTAATGGTAAGGTTAACGTTAACTATAAAATGATTTTCCCTCAAAAATAATAGCACTATGATGTTTCGTACTTATTCTTTGGTGTTGATTGCAGGTATCCTGCTATCCGTGTCGTGTAATAATAATGCAGAAAAGAAAAAACTTGCTTCAGACGTTTCAGAGCTTGAAGCAGTGCTTCTTACTGATACCACCAGTTTGCCAGACAGAAATATGGCCATGGAGCTTATTCAGGCCTATGAAAATTATGCTAATGCGCTTCCTGATGATAGTCTGGCACCTGAATATTTGTACAAGGGAGCTGAAATTGCCATGAATCTTCAGATGGCTGGCCGGGCAATTGAATACCACCAGAGGATTATTAATAACTATCCGGATTTTGATAAAAAGTCTTACAGTATTTTCCTGCAGGCTTTTATTTATGAGAATCAGATGCAGCAGTATGAAACTGCAAAAACGCTTTATAAAGAGTTTATTGAGTTATACCCTGAGCATCCATTAGCTGATGATGCTGCAGTTTCAATATCTAACATGGGGAAATCACTTGAGGAGTTGATTAAATCATGGGAGACTGAAGAAAAAAAATAAGAATATTTTTCCATTTTGATCACATCCCTGCATCTATATTAATAAAGATGCAGGGATGTCTGTTTTTGTTTGGTTTGTGCTGGCATGGGTATCAGGTATTCTGCTTGGATGGAATTGGGAGAGCTCTACCCCATATCTTTCAGGTGGCTTATTGTGTCTGTTGCTAATAAGTTCAGTGCTTTTGCTTTTACCATGGGCGGATAACAGGAGATTGCCCTGGGGCTTTGTGCTGATAATTGCTGCTGGATTATTGGCAGGATATACCCATGTCACTGTCAGGTTTCCCACAGAGCAAATTCCTGATGGAAAAGAGGAACTATACCTGGGCAAAGTACAGCAAATTAAACACTGGGGAAGCTGGAAGCAGGTTTCTGTTCATCTGTCAGCAAAAAATCAGGATAATTGTTGGCAGGACTCTGAACTTCGGGTATTATTGAAGATGCGGGTCACCACAATGACAGAACAACTGTCGCCCGGAGATGAGCTGCTTTTCAAAGCCAGGTTTGAAAGATTTGCCTGCAGAGATTCTCTTGCTGATTTTAATGAACGTGCGTATTGGTACGGATATGGGATCAGATTTTATGATTGGCTTGATTCCACAGCAATTCTGCAAATATCATATCATCCTGAGCAAAAATTTAGAACAGCTTTATTCAAAGCCAGACAAAGAATATTTGACAAAATCGAACATCTGGAGTTATCAGAGGATCATCAGGCAATACTGCTTGCTATGCTTACCGGAAATAAAACCAGCCTGACAAGTGAAAGTAAAAAGCAGTTTTCCAGATTGGGAATTATGCACTTGCTGGCCGTTTCAGGGTTACATGCCGGACTGATATACATAATATTCTCACGTATATTTCAGTTTTTCAGAATTCCTGCTCATTCAGCATGGAACAGGCTATTGTCGTCATTCCTGGTATGGTTATATGTGATGATCTGTGGATTTCCTGCATCTGCAATCCGGGCAGCAGCAATGATCAGTTTGCATGGATTTGCTCATATTATGCATCGTGCAGTTTCAGGAGTGCAAATTGTTTTTCTGGTGGCTTTTCTTCATACCCTGTTTAAACCTGAAGCTCTTTTTTCAATTGGTTTCCAATTATCATATCTCGCTGTTTTAGGAATTCTTATTTTTTATCCTAAAATCATTAAAATCATTCAGGTCTCGCCAAAATTTCTCGCAAGAATCAGAGATTTGGCGGCCATAAGCTTTTCTGCTCAAATACTTACCCTGCCGGTGAGCATCTATGTCTTTGCCAGCTTTCCGGTTTGGTTTTTATTGGCAAATATTCTTTTGATGCCAATTGGATTACTAATCTTCTATTTCGGACTGACCTTGCTTGTGTTGTCTGGTTTAGGATTACAATTAATCTGGCTTGAGCAATTTCTCAATCTGGTAATGTCATTTTGGATGGGCTTAGGAGAGAAAATTGCTGATCTGCCAGGAAGCCTTCTGACTTTAAGTGATTATCCCTGGATGTTTTTTATGGTGTATGGTGGAATAGTATTTTTTTCCCGCTTTGGACTGAATAAAATGCTGTTACGTCCTTATCCTCTTCTTATATTGTTTGTGATCTGGAGTTTGCACGGTTTTTTAGACGCTTTTTGGAACAACATATAGGGAAGGATTGTATTTTTGTAGCAAATTTCATTGAATGAAAATTATTATAGCAGGAGCTGGAGAGGTTGGTACCTATCTTGCAAAGATGCTGAGCATTGAAAGTCATGAGATTCTGGTTATTGATACAGACAAAGATCGTCTGAATAATCTTGATTCACATTTAGAGGTAATGACTCTGCATGGGTCTTCAGCTTCTATTGAGGCACTCCATGATGCAGAAATCTCAAAGGCTGACCTTTTTATTTGTGTAACACCTACCGAAGAGCTGAATATCACATCAGCGATGCTGGCCAAAAAAATGGGAGCTAAAAAAACGATTGCCCGTATCGATAGTCCTGAGTATCTAAAAGCCTCCAACAAGGATATATTTAAAGAAATGGGGATCGACTCATTGATTTATCCTGAGCAACTTGCTGCTAAAGAGGTTGTTGACTTGTTAAGTCAAGCAGGAACAACGGAAGTGGTTAATTTTTCCGGAGGAAAGCTTATGCTGATGGTTGTAAAATTGGATGAGAATGCTCCGATCATCAACAAAACCCTTTTGAATGCTGCGATGATGAATGCAGATTTGGATTACAGGGCAGTTGCTATAACCCGTAATGGAGAAACCTTAGTTCCAAGAGGCAATGATGTGTTTCGGGTAGGGGATGTGGCATATGTTATAACAACCCAGGCAGGAGTGTCGCGGCTATTGAGGTTCTCAGGCAAACAAAACATCCATATAAAAAATATCATGATTGTTGGTGGAAGCCGGATTGGAGCTTCCACGGCCCGCGTACTTCAGCACAAAAACAATATTAAGTTGATTGAAATTGACAGGGATAAAAGTTTCAAACTTGCTGATGAACTTGAGAAAACGATGGTTATCAGGGGAAATGGCAGTGAAAGCGATCTTCTGGTTGAAGAGGGAATAAGGGAAATGGATGCCTTTATTGCCGTGACAGGAAATTCAGAGACAAATATACTTTCCTGTTTACAGGCTAAAAAGCTGGGTGTCAAGAAAACTATTGCTGAGGTTGAAAACATAGAATATATCCGTTTGGCAGAAAATATTGGGATAGATTCAATGATAAATAAGAAATTTATCGCTGCCAGCCATATTTTTGGGTTTACAATGAATGCTCAGATTAGTTCAGTTAAATGTTTGACTGGGACCGATGCAGAAGTCATAGAAATTAAACCTAATGAGGGCTCTGAGATTACAAAGGCTCCACTTAAGGAATTAGACTTTCCTCATATGGCAATTGTTGGCGGGGTTATCAGGAATAAATCAGGATTTATAGCCAGAGGGAGTACTCACATTCGGACAACTGATAAAGTTATCATATTTACATTGCCCTCAATAATCCCTAAGGTTGAGAAATTCTTTAAATAGCAATACATGAACTTCAGGGTAGTCAGTAAAATTTTGGGTCGTCTTCTGATGTTGGAAGGTTTCTTTATGGGGTTTGCTGTTATTGTGGCACTTCTTTACGATGAGCCGGATGCCTTACCCCTGTTATGGGCTAGTCTGATTACCATACTATCTGGATTAGTAGTGGGATTTTTGTTCAGGGAAAAGAGCAATGGATTTGGTAAAAAAGAGGGTTTTCTGGTAGTTAGTCTCAGTTGGGTAGTCTTTAGTTTCTTTGGAACTTTGCCCTTCCTTTTAAGCCATTCAATTCCTTCATTTACGGATGCCTTTTTTGAAACTATATCGGGGTTTACAACTACCGGAGCCTCAATTCTTAATGATCCGGAGGCATTGTCTCATGGGGTTCTGGTATGGAGATCAATTACTCAGTGGCTTGGTGGAATGGGAATAATTGTTTTGTCACTTGCAATACTTCCTATGCTTGGAATTGGCGGAATTCAGCTTTTTGTTGCTGAGGTTCCTGGTCCTTCTCCTGACAAACTACACCCAAAAGTTAAAGAAACAGCCAAAAGGTTATGGGCTATTTATCTGGTATTTACCTTAAGTGAAGTCTTTTTTCTCCTTCTCGGAGGGATGGATCTGTTTGATTCTGTTAATCACTCCTTAACCACCATGGCAACAGGGGGCTTTTCTACAAAGCAAGTCAGTATTGCAGCCTGGCCAAGTCCGTATATTCAATATGTTATTACCTTTTTCATGTTTCTGGCGGGAACTAATTTTACCATGGCTTATTTTGCCTTGAAGCTTAAAACCCGTAAAGTGTGGAAAAATGAGGAGTTCAAAGTCTATACTGGATTTATTCTGCTCTTCACTTTGATTTTTACCCTGACTCTGAGTCATACCAGGGATATGAATCTTGGAGCTAATTTCAGAGATGCTGCTTTTCAGGTTGTATCAATAATGACAACAACAGGGTTTGTTACAACAGATTATCTGGCCTGGGTACCCATACTCGTTGTGCTATTATTTATGCTTATGTTTTTTGGTGGATCAGCTGGATCGACCGGCGGGGGAATTAAGATTATCAGAGTCTGGCTTACCATGAAAAATTCTTATCTCGAACTGAAGAGAATAATGCACCCAAATGCTGTTATTCCGGTTCGATATAACAGAAGGGCAGTGCCTGAGAAGATTGCTTCGAATATTTTGAATTTTATTGTCCTCTACATGCTGATCTTTATCTTCGGGGTTTTGGTTATGGCGATACTCGGATTAGATATGACATCTGCCATGGGGGCGGTGGCAGCTTCTCTTGGTAATATTGGACCTGGCATTGGTTCGGTTGGACCAATGGATAATTTCGCACATCTGCCAGCGTTTGGAAAATGGTTTTTGGGTTTTCTGATGTTAATGGGTCGACTTGAACTATTTACTGTTCTTTTGCTGTTATCTCCGGTATACTGGAGGAAATAGTTACCATTCAAGTTTGCCTAAGCCCTGGCGAATAATTTCAATCTCATTACCTGTACAATCAACAACTGTTGATGGGATATTATTACCATACCCGCCATCAATGACCAGATCAACCAGATGGTCCATTGCTTCATGAATCAACTCCGGATCAGTATCATATTCAATTACACGATCTACTGAGTGAATGGAGGTGGTAAGTATCGGATTTCCAAGCTCCCTCACTATTGTCCGTATGATATTGTTGTCAGGAATCCTTATACCGACATTCTTCTTTTTGCGTTTCAGAAGCTTGGGTACATTACTGTTGGCCTCCAGAATGAAGGTGAAAGGACCCGGTAGATTACGCTTCATTAACTTGTAAATATTGTTATTCAAAGGCTTGGTATAGTCAGAAAGATGACTCATGTCGTCAACAATGAATGAAAAGTTTGACTTATCTGCTTTAACTCCTTTTATCCTGGCAACACGTTCAACAGCTCTTTGTTTGCTTATATCGCAGCCCAATCCATAAACAGTATCGGTAGGGTAGATAATAACTCCACCATTCCTTAGGAATTTCACAACCTTATCGATTTCCCGAGGGTTTGGATTGTTGTTATAGAGTTTCAGGAGCATTTATTATTCGGTTATTCGGTTATTCGGTTATTCGGTTATTCGGTTATTCGGTTATTCGGTTATTCGGTTATTCGGTTATTCGGTTATTCGGTTATTCGGTTGATTATAGTATTCCATTCTGCCTTCACTAATCCTGAACTGTCATTCTTGGTATTCCTGTGTAATACAGGTCATAACCCCCTTTTCCTCCCGGACGGTTGGAGCTAAAGATCATTAAATCATTATCAAACAATTGAGCATACATCACTATGGGTCTGAATTCATCATATTCAGTATTGATAGCGGGCCCAAAATTAACTGGTTCGCCAAAACCATCTGCTGTTACTGCTGCATACCACAAGTCATATCCCCCATATCCGCCATCCCGCTTTGATGTGAAAACAATAAGGCTTCCATTGATAAACGGACAAACATCTTCTGCCGGGGAATTTAGCTCAGCTACAGGGCTTGCAGTATAAGTGGTATCGGGCAATTTTGCCCATTGAACCAGCTCGAGAGCAGGAGGCATTTCAACAGTGTAAAAGTCAAGGTTTCCATCACGGTTTGAACAGAAAATCATTGTTGAGAAATCCTGAGTAAAGCTTGGATAGGCATCATATTCGGGTGAATTTATCCCTGTTATTCTGAATGGAGCAGGATCTAATGGTGATAATCCGCTAAAAGTGCCGGAAGTCCAGTATGATGTATATATCTCCATATTTCCGGTTCTGTCAGAAGAAAAGCAAAATAAATACTCATCAGAGGCAAAAGGTGCATTTATAGGACCAAATTCATTGGCTGTACTATTGGCCAGATCAGTGAGGTAGAAGTATGGGTAAGGGCTTTGATATGACTGAAAACTAAAGCTGCCTTCTGTCTTGTCGAAATATATATACAATTCATAATCAACCAAATCATACTTTCCTCCCTTAGTGTATCTGTTGGAGGAAAAAATCAATGGAACCTGAAGGTTGATGGTTGCTGGTGCTGCAGAATTGTAATCATCATAAATTGTGTTAACTGCTTCAAGATTCACAACACTGTCGGGGAACATTCCATATTCATAGTTTATCTCATATTTACATCGGAAACATGATGTAAATGCCAGACTGACAAGTATTGCCAGACTAAATAATACTATTGTTCGTTGAGGATAATCAATAATCATACTAGAATAATTTTCACAAAGGTAGGATTCCACAGCAAAAAAAGAAGGGTAAGCTACTTATATCGCACCGCTACAACTGCTTACCCTTGCTACCTTCCGGTCCTGGGGGAGTTTAGCAGGAGCTGGTCGTATAAGACTTACCCCGCGCAAAGGTAAGAATATTTTTTACTTCCTCTAAAAATCGAATATCTTTGCAACTTAATCGCAAATACCTTGTAAATGAATAATGAGAAAAGCCTGATGTGGAAGACAGCAAGTACCCACGGACTAATTGTGGGTCTGATTTTGATTGGTTTTGCCTTGCTGGTTTGGATTGCAGGTGTTCAACAGTCTGTTTGGTTGAGATATATAAATTGGGCTCTTGTTATCGGATCTGTATATTACTCAATGAAAACATGGAGAGACCAGTTTATGAATGGAGTTATCCGTTATGGTCAGGCTCTCAGATATGGTGTTACTGTTATGCTGTTTGCCTCAGTTGTTTTCGCACTATATAATGTAATATATATGAATGTTCTGGATCCGGAATCCATCCAAAGAAGTATGGAAATACTGGAGCAGAGTTATTACGAGTTGGGATGGGATGAGGATAGGATTGAATTGGCTCTGGAACTGGCAGGAGGTATGCAAACTCCGGTTTTTCAGGCTGTTTCAACTATCTTTGGTACCACTTTTCTCGGACTACTGGTTTCTTTACTTGTAGCAACGTTTGTTAGAAGGGAAGGCGATCCTTTTGATTATGCTATGAAGGAAGTGCAGGATAACCCGAATGAGGATCAACATGCAAAAACTGAATAATATGTTAGTTAGCATTGTCATACCATTATTTAATGAGGAGGAGTCATTGCCTGAACTTATTATCTGGATCGACAAAGTCTGCAAGAAATCCAAGCTCAACTATGAGGTGGTTCTTGTGGATGATGGCAGTCGTGATAAATCCTGGAAGGTTATTCAGGAGCTGAAAAAGGATAATCCATCTGTTCGTGGTATTCGCTTCAGAAGAAATTATGGCAAGGCCGCAGGTCTTCATTGTGGATTTAATGCTAGTAAAGGTGATGTGGTTATTACAATGGATGCGGATCTTCAGGATAGTCCGGAGGAAATACCTGAATTGTGCCGAATGATAAGAGAAGAGGAGTATGACCTGGTGTCGGGCTGGAAAAAGAAGCGATATGATCCTATTAGTAAACGCTGGCCAAGCAGGTTTTTTAATTTTGTAGCTAGGAAAACATCAGGAATTAAGATTCATGATTTTAATTGTGGACTCAAGGCCTACCAGGGTGATGTGGTTAGAAGTATAGAGGTTTTTGGTGATATGCACCGTTATATACCCATACTGGCTAAAAGGGCTGGATTTGACAGGATAGGGGAGAAGATCGTGGAGCACCAGAAAAGGAAATACGGGAAAACAAAATATGGCTGGACCCGCCTTTTTAGTGGGGCTCTTGATTTGCTTACTATCAGCTTTATTACACGCTTTGCCAAAAAGCCTATGCATTTCTTCGGATCTCTGGGGATTTTTATGATGCTGATTGGTTTGGCTGTGACCGGCTGGTTAGCAGGCATCAAGATACATGCACTATCTAATCATCTTGAGCCCAGGGAAATAACTGAGCAGCCATTGTTCTATCTGGCATTGTTGGTTGTTGTTATAGGTGTTCAGTTATTTCTGACTGGTTTTTTGGCAGAGCTGGTATCAAGGAGCTCGCATGATCGCAATAACTACCTTATCGAGGAGGAGCTATGAAAAGCCTGATCCGATTATTGATCAGGAATATACCCAGGCCTGTTCTGATTCGCTTCAGTACCTTGTTCAGCAGTGTTTTTCGTATCTGGTATCGGGGAAATTCGGTAGAGTGCCCGGTTTGTAACAGAACATTCAGGAAATTTATGCCTTATGGTATAAATACGCGGTCAAATGTTTTATGTCCTGGTTGTTTGTCATTAGAGAGACATCGTTTAATATGGGTCTATCTGACCAGAGAGACTGACTTCTTTACTTCAAAACATAAATTCCTGCATGTTGCACCAGAGCAGTGTTTTCAACCCAGGTTTAAAAAAATTGCAGGTCTTGAGTATCTGACAGCTGACCTGGAGTCGCCTATTGCCGATATGCACTTTGATTTGCACAGTATTCCATTAGAGGATAGCTCATTTGACTTTTTTATGTGTAATCATGTTCTTGAGCATGTGGATGATGACGCTAAGGTAATGCGTGAAATATTCAGGGTTCTTCGTGCCGGAGGTACTGCTATCTTGCAGGTGCCACAGGATTATTCGCTGGAAAAGACTTATGAGGATTCATCCATTACTGATCCACTCGAAAGAGAAAAGCACTTCTTGCAGAAAGATCATGTAAGGTTATATGGAATGGATTATCCCGAAAGATTAAGGAAGGCAGGTTTTGAGGTTGAAGAGCTTCATTATGCTAGCGTTCTGGGAGAAGAACTGACAGAGCGCTACAGGCTGCCTGTTGATGAAATCCTGTACCTGGCAAGAAAGAAAAGTAGATGAAACCATTTTTTTCCATAATAGTTCCTGTTTTTAACCGGCCTGATGAGCTTAAGGAGCTTATTATATCACTCAGAAATCAGAGTTTCAAAAAATTTGAACTGGTTGTTGTTGAGGATGGTTCTGAGGAAAAGTCAGACAGAATGCTTGAAGAATTCAGTAAGGATATTAGTATTCTTTATGTATTTCAAGAAAATACCGGACCTGCTATTGCCCGGAATAAAGGGATGGAGATAGCCAGGGGTGAATATTTTCTTTTCATTGACAGTGATTGCATCGCGCCTGAGAATTGGCTTGAATCTTTGTTTGAGGAATTAGAAAAGAAAGCAGTTGATGCTTTTGGCGGACCAGATCTGGCGGCTTCTGATTTTAGTTTACAGCAAAAGGCGATTTCTTTTGCTATGACATCATTCCTAACTACCGGGGGAATTCGTGGAGGAAAGAAACAGGTTGATAAGTTCTATCCAAGGAGCTTCAATATGGGGATACATAAGTCGGTTTATGAAGATCTTGGTGGTTTTCCTATTACCCGAATGCATCCCGGAGAAGATATGGTTTTCACCATTGAGATAATGCGGAGGGGATATAAGACTGCGCTTTTTTCTGAGTCTGGTGTGTTTCATAAGAGGCGCAGCACGTTAAAGAGCTTCTACAAGCAGGTTTTTAAGTTTGGCAAAACACGGTACGTTATTTCCAAGGTGTATCCTGAAACAGCAAAGTACTTATTCTGGATTCCATCCTTTCTTATTGCAGGGGCTATTGTATTATTAGTACTGAGTTTGATAATTTCGTGGCTATTCCTTATTCCTGTGCTGGCCTATTTTATTCTGATCTTTGGGGCTGCAGCGATTCCAACTAATTGCACACAACTGGGTTTACTCAGTGTGCTTACTTCAGCAATTCAAATCACTGCATATGGTTTGGGATTTTTAAATTCAGTTTGGAAGATCAGTGTGCGTGGGTATGACGAATACAAGGTTCTGAAGAAAGGCTTTTATTCCTGATTGAGATAGTCTTTTGTCAATGCAATAAGATTGTCTGCCTCAGCTGCATCAAACCATTGTGCTTTTTTATATCGTTTATTCCAGGTAATCTGTCGCCTGGCATACCGTCGTGTATTCCTTTTGATCAGTTCGATAGCTTCTTCAATAGAAAGTTTTCCATCAAAGGCTTCAAATAATTCACGGTAGCCTACAGTTTTCAAGGCATTTAAGTGCCTGTGAGGAAATAGTGATTTAACTTCTTCAATTAATCCTGCTTCAACCATCAAATCAACCCGTTTGTTAATGCGGCTATGGAGTGATGATCTTTCACGATCAAGACATATTATCTTATGGGCAAATGGTCTTTCCCGGGCCGACCTGTTTCTGTAATGACTAAAAGTTTGCCCTGTAGTCAGACACACCTCAAGTCCACGCATGACTCTCTTGGGGTTCCTGAGGTCAACCTCAGCATAATACTCAGGATCAAGTCGTTTTAAGTCAAAGCGCAGACTTTCTAAGCCTTCTTTTTGTAATCTTATTTCAAGGTTTCTTCGAATCTCCGGGTCAGGGTCGGGGATATCATCCATCCCGTATATTAATGCATTCAAATACAGACCAGACCCACCGGTCAACACAAGCTTGTCATATTTCTTAAAGAGTTCTGCACTTTTCTGAAGGGCATCAAGTTCAAATTGATAAACGCTGTAATAATTATGTATGGATTCAGTAGCTATAAAATGGTGTTTAACAGATTCCAGTTGAGAAGGCTCAGGAACTGCAGTCCCGATCCTCATTTCCTTATAGATTTGCCGTGAATCACAAGATAGTATTTCGGTATTCAGCTCTTTTGCTAAATTAATAGCGTGCTCAGTCTTACCTACGGAAGTGGGACCAATCAAACAAATGAGCTGCTTTTTCATTACGTGCGAAGATTTTGTAAAAATAGCAGGGTGTCTTCTCCATCAGCATAATCCCACAATTCAGGATATTGAGCTTCACCAAAGGGGATTATTTGCTCTAATTCCGAAAGCTGACCTACCAGGCACTGGATTTGGTTCTGATGTTCACGGATAAATGACCTGACTTCTGTAAGGCTGTCATATATGTAATAGTGTAAGACTCCCATTGCAGAGCCTAATTGTTTTGATTCAGTCAGAAGTACTTCGTTTCCATCAATATAAGGTATATTATTCAATTTCAATATGGCTCTTTGCTGGTTTAAGTTGTTTCGGTAGCCTGTATGAGTACCCGGACGGGGGACCTGGTTCAGGCGCTCACGGATGTGGCTCAGAATGTTTGTGTCAGGAATAAATATGAAGCTTACACTCCGGCATCCCAGGCCAAAGTAGGCTTTTATATCCATGGCAAGCTTACCCAGGCTTTTGATGTCTTCTTGTCCGGATAATATAGCCATTGAATGCCTGTTTCCTCTGAACAATCCGGATATCAATGAATATTTATTTCTTAAGGTATTAATTGTCAGGTCACTTCCGCTTGCAATAATGGCTTGAGGACTTTGAGATAAATGCATTGAGAACGCCATGTGCTTCCTCAGATCCGGAAATTCCTCTGATAAACTATCAATAATCCAGGGGATCAGGATTGAATCTTTCGAGGATAGTTTGGCGTGGAGGTAGTGACCGCTGATAAATACACTAATAAGATCATGTAATCCAACCAATGGCAGGTTACCCGCCATGATCACCTGAATTATTTTAGCTTCATTTGTTGTTTTGATTTTCGGGTAGGCTGTCAGCCATTTCATGATTTTTGCACTAGTAAGAGCCTGTCCCCATGACATAAGCGCCATGTCAACCGATTGGTGAGTAAACCAGGAGTTTTGCTGCTTGACTTCTTCATGGATAGTCAGGTACTCTTTATGGCGAAAGAATTCACCTAATCTGACCAGTACTTTTATTCTATCCTCAAAGTTTAAAAATGCCATTGAATAAAATTATGGATAAAAAAAAGAAGGATCACCCGATCCTTCTTTTTTTTTCCTTAATAAAATATTGCTTAGAACATTTTCTCAATCAGATCTACCACACGGGCACTGTATCCCCACTCATTATCATACCATGAGAGAACCTTTACAGTTTTCCCATTTACCATAGTACTGAGTGCATCGAAGATAGAGCTTGCAGGATTGTGAATGATATCCACAGAAACAATAGGATCTTCTGTGTATTCAAGGATTCCTTTCATTGAACCTTCAGCTGCTTCTTTCATAGCAGCATTGATTTCTTCTATTGTTGCTTCAGTCTTCAGGTTAGCTACCAGGTCAACAAGTGAACCGGTTGGTGTAGGAATACGAACAGCCATACCATCTAATTTGCCCTTCAGCTCAGGAATTACGATTCCAACAGCTTTGGCAGCACCAGTAGTGGTTGGGATTTGAGATACTGCACATGAACGGGCACGTCGCAGGTCGCTGTGAGGAGCATCCAGAATATTTTGATCATTGGTGTACGCGTGAATGGTGGTTACCAAACCATTTTCAATACCAAACTTATCATTCAGAACCTTTACAACAGGTGCGAGGCAGTTTGTTGTACAAGATGCATTTGAAATAGTTTGATGCTCAGGTTTCAGGTCATCATCATTAACACCTAAAACGATGGTAGCATCAATGGCATCTTTTGAAGGAACAGTAAGGATAACCTTTTGTGCTCCATTCTTAAGGTGGTCACCATAACCGCCTTTTGCACTTTCTTTAGCTCTGAAAATCCCTGTTGCTTCAACTACTACATCAGGAGTTTCAGTCCATTTAATATCGACAGGACTTCTTTCTGCTGTTATAACTACTTTTTCTCCGTTAACGATAATACCATTATCATCAAAGTCTACTGTTCCGTCGAATCTACCCTGTGTAGAATCATATTTTAGCAAATGAGCCAAAGTCTTGGTGTCTGTAAGGTCATTTATCCCTACTACCACCATCTCAGGGTGCTCAAGAATCAGTTTATAAACATTGCGGCCGATACGGCCAAATCCATTAATTCCAACTTTAATCTTAGACATAATCAAATCTTTATTGTGATACAAAAATAACAGTCTGTTAAATCGATCACAAAGGTAAGCAATTAATTAAAAAAGCCCCGCATGCGGGGCTTTTTTAATATGTATAAGAAAATTGGATTATCTAACCATGAACTTGGCAGTAGTTTGTTGTCCGTTTGCTATCATCCGGATCATATAAGTTCCTGCTTCTAATTCATTCACATCAAAGCTGATCTGGTGGTCACCAGAGACTTGCTTATCCATATTGATATGCTTAACCACTTTACCAGTTAAGTCAAAGATATCAAACTGAACATCAGCGTTATTATCTAATGTGAATGCCATTTGAGCAACATCAACAACAGGGTTAGGCATTATGCTAACCTTGATGTTTGTCCCCGGATTCAGCATAAATGAATTTCCTGTTGTGCCTTTCGAAGAGAAGGTTTCTGACTTCCAGAATCCACGACCGAAAGTTGCGGCATACACAGTACCATGGTTTTCAATACCACGATCAACATTATTTTCAAGTTGTTGTTGCTTGAGGTCCATGATAGGAAGAATTTCCATTCCATTGCCATTTTCACTAGACCATGTTGGTGTACCAGCCATAATGTTAGCAGTTGAATAAGCACCGAATTCAGTACCTACAATTACCTCTTTATTATCTCTGGCATTAAACATTGCAGTGTAAACAGGAGCCTGTGGAAGATTTCCCTGAACAGGCACGAATGCCATAGTGCTGTCTGCAGCCTGAGTAGCAGTAGTTGCCAGGTAGATGAAGTTATCATTTCCGTAATTACCACAGGTAACGAGTACAACATCGGCATTGCTTTGATTCACAACAATGCTTGTTGGAATTTGAGTAAACTGACCAATCTCTGTTGTTGTCTGAACATAGGTTCTTTCACCTGTAATCGGGTTAAATCCTGTAGTTGCATCCATTGTGCTACGTGATCTTGCATTTTCAAGATTTGAGACTCTATAGAGCTTATAGACTGCATCATCCTTTATCCATATAGCTGTATACAAATGGTTTCCATCACCTGAGAAGGCAATTTTAACTACCTGATTTCCTGTATTGCTCTCGCCCAACTTGCTTTCCAGTAGTGGTCGTCTGTCAACTATTGAGAACCAACGCTGAACTTCAACTGAGGATAACATATTAATACCTCCACGGTTTACCTTAACTGCGGCTCCATCATTCTTCCCAACAGCAATCATGGCCTGGTATGTATCCTGAATTTTGACAGTATCACCAATAGCCAGTGGTACTTCAAGAACTCTTTTCAAAGGGCGCTTACCTAAAGCTGATTCAACTATAAGAGTTTCGCCTGCGGCATAATCTCTTTCAGCAATGAAATTCACGCTATCCCAGGATTTAGGATCATTCCAGCTTTCCCAGAGTGCAATAGGGGTTAAAAATGCTCCACCATTTGCACGACTATAATAATTCGCACGAGTGGTAACCTGTCCTTCAGCTACAACTCTTCTGTGGAGTGTTCCGCCAGGAGTTGTGAAGAATTGAATATTAGGGTCGATCATTGAAATAGCAACATCTCCACCATGTCGGTAACTAAGGAAAGAGGAAAAAACTCCTCCGCCCCACCAGTTGGCATACATTGGGTCATTACCTTGATAATCGATAAATAGTGTACCATTATCTAATGAGCCACCCAATACTTCACCGACATTAGAAAAAGCTACACTGAATAATTGAGTTACATTATAATTTCTGTTCACAGTATTCCAGGAGATGCCTTTATTGTTAGTAACAGATACGCCACCATTGGTTCCAACGTATAATGTTCTGGGGTCAGACTTGCTCCAGGCAATAACATGTTGATTTCTGTGAGCATAATATCCCCTGAACGACCATGGAATAAGTTCGTCCATAGTAATTCTTTCCCATCCTGTAGCATATGACCATGAGAACATGTTGGCTCCACCCACCATGATGAAATCAGCGTCATTGGGATCAACAGCAATTGCAATATTGTAATTGCCATAAGTTCCGAAAGGTTGGAAACTACTTGCTCCGCCAGGGCCAATAACAGCCCAGGTTTCGCCTTTGTCTTTTGATTGGTAGATATTCTCCAGTTGGGAGTTTGTAGTATTACCTACTTTCAGTCCTACAGCTACACAGTAGACCATGTTGGGATCTGAAGGAGCACATGCAAATTTTAACCGAGTGATATTAGTTGATTCATTAATCAGGCCTAAAACTGTTTGACCATATCCTGAAGCTCCATCGGTTTCTGATATCTTGGTGAAAGTGGTTCCGTCTGTTGATTTATAGGCAATGTTGTATATGCTTGCAAAAACAGTTCCATCGCTACCTACTACAACATCCTGAGCAATTGAATCAAGACCAGGAATTGGATTGGTCCAGTTTGAACCACCGTCTTTAGAAACACGAAGACCTTTACGGGTAGCTGCATAAACAATACTTGCGTTGGTTGGATCAGAAGCAATAGCATTGACCCATACAAAAGCTTCCTGGGTGGCTGCATCTTTCCAGGTTGCGTTTAGTCTGGTAAAGGTATTTCCACGGTCAGTGGATTTGTAAATACCTTGTCCGCTTACACCAAAATATTGGTTATCAGGTTCGCCGTCTGCTTGTGCAAGGCCTTCACCTGTTCCAATGTAAAGATCTCCATTAGAAGCTTGTGTCATACAGGAAACTACCTGATTGTCGAACATTTCTCCATCTGTAGTTACTGATTTAGACCATGAAGTTCCTCTGGTTGTAGATTTCCAGAATCCACCACCAACACTTCCTGCAAAGATCAGACTGGGGTCGTCCTGATCAATAAGGAGAGCACGTGTACGTCCGCCAACATTGTTTGGGCCTAGCTCTTCCCAAGCCATGTTGAAAGAGTTTGTGCCTTTTTTTGTAAGATCACGAGCCTGATTCTGAGCCCGAACAAGATCGGCCACATTAATAGAACCAGAAAATTGATTTACACGTCGGGCTTTCATGTAAGTTTCAGGATTCATTGGGTCGAGATTCAGAGCTTTTTTGCCCGAATCACTGGTGAGTTCAAACTGGCTTTGGCTTGCCGTTTGAGAAAACCCAGTTAAACCTGCGGTAAGAACAAGAGCAACTGCAAAGAGTAAGTGTTTGTTTTTCATAATGTTATAATTTCAGAAAAATCTTTTGTTTTCAACAGAATATGGGCACTAAAAATACAAAAAATATGAATAATACAAAATAATGCGAACAATTTTGAAAACCAGTTATACCAAGGGTTTTCAATGTTTTATCTGCCAAAAAATCAGGCATGTTGTGTAACAGTTAAATAAGGGACCAATATTAATTCAGCTTATCGCTTACTTTTCCAACACGATAGCTTACAAAAAGAGACAGAAATAATTGTTGGTTATTATTACCTGTCATTAGGGGTAATTTTGTTAAAAATCCTTCCAGTTGTAATCCACCTTCAAGGGCATTGATGGTATGTTCAGCCGTACTGTACTCAAAGCTCATTCCAACTCTGACAAAAGCGCCGGGACTCAGTTTGGTCTCATCCAAACCAATAAAGAAAGACTCCCGATCATAAATATCATAAATGCTCTGCATATAATCGGGATCGAACAAGGATACGTCATAAATAATTTTGCCAGTTTCATAATCTATACGTACGATCTTCTGATAATAAATCGGCTTTAACAAGGCAAGAGTAAGACCGCCCGTATAAAAATATCTAATTGCAATACCTCCCTTATCGTACTTACTGAATAATTCCTTCTGATATCCGGCTGCAACCCTTATAATCATTGCTTCATTTGTTTTGCCAAAAACATATGAGCGCCCCCAGCCTCCTGTGTAAGGACTCTGGCTCTTATACTCTTTAGGGTGATTAATAACACCAAATCCAGCACCATAAATGAAACTACTGAATGCATTCCGTCTTTTGGTAAAGCTGATGTCAGTTCCCCAACCGTTGGAATAAAGATATCCGGCAATTGTTCGCTCGTAACGATAGAAAATCTGAGCATCTTCATTTACCTCACCCTGACCAAATGCTTCAGTAATGGCAAAACACACAAACAGGATGTACCAAATTAATCTTCTGCTCAAATATCTCATATCCCTTTGTACAAATTTATGAAACAATTTAGTCAGGGCAAAGTTTAATTAAGATTTTTGTTGACTGAGTTTAGTGCTTGAAAACCAACTAATTGCTGGTGTCTGTCGCTGAAGTTTTGATAATAAATAAAAATCAGATAATCATTTTCAGTTTCGTAAAAACTACCTTCGATGAAACTGGGGTCGATTACACCAGGATCCGGAACAAATCTGTACTGGTAATTATAGTATCCCTGCTTCAACAAAGCAGGGAGTTTGTATCTCTTTGTTTCCATATCGTACTCCATCCTGAATTCAGGTGAAATTGACCAGTCAGACAGGGCTCCATACACATACATTTGTCCTCCGGTGACGGGTCCGTCAAAAGGGAGGTTGAAATGGACCCTGACGTAATCGGCACCGGTGTTGGGGTCGTAATCCAGATGATAAGTTACAAGAAACTTACCATTAATATCCTCCTCGTAAATATAATCACCCACAGAACGGCTTTGGTCGGGTAGGAGGTATACATGGTTCAATGGTCTCTCAAAGCGGATAAAGTCAATACCTTCTGTAATATATTTAAGGTTTTTTGTTTCAAAATGCCGAAACTCACTCAAGCCATAGAATTGATTTTCTTCCTCGTAATCATAGATCAATTCATCAGGAGCGGTAAATGTGGGACTAAGGTCTGTTATTGCAGTTTGCCAGTCAAAATTCTGCATAACAACTACCCGTATGTTTTGAAATGGATCATCAATAGGCAGGTGATCATGCAGTACCTTAAAATCAAGTTCCTGGTGGGTGTAGAAGTTGTCAAGATTATTGCTTCTCCTTGCTTCACCTTTTATCTCGACTTTATGATCAACAAGAAAAAATCTTCTTGTCAGAACTACATTCTCCTCATTATAATTCTCAAACACCTTTATAATATAATTACCTGACAGGGTAGGGCGCATATCTTCGTTAGGAATTGCCAGTGAATAGTGAATATAATTCTGGTGAGTGTTCTGGCTAAACTCGTAATCTCTGATGATTTCTTCATGCATGCCATCCAGATAGTCGTTTTTAATTATCCCGGTAGGCTCCCAGTTTGAATTGCAATGAACCAGAGTATAAGAATAGGTCACAGGGTCATCAGAAAGATCATCAAAACTCAGTATTAAAGGAAGCTGGTCATTCATGTCGAGAACAGGATAAGACAGGTTCCAGTCTTCTCGTTTTAGCTGAACTGTTTTGATTGTGGTTTTGTAAGTAAAGTCTACATTGTTTTCATGATAAAAGTCATGAAAATGTTTATTGAAAGAAATGTTTTTAGCAAAAGTAATGTCCTTAGAAAGAGAAAGATATAGGAATACTGCAAAGTAAGTTAATAGATACTTATATCTTTTCATATGTAGAATGTTGAAATCAAAAAAAATATATATTTTTGTGAATTAATTCTCAATAACAATACCAATTGCTATGTCAAAGGTAATCAAAATTAAGAAGGGCCTTGATATCAAGCTTAAGGGGACAGCCGAGAAAGTCACTATGCAAATTGACCAGTCGGCCTTGTATGCAATTAAGCCCTTGGATTTTGCCGGTTTAACTCCAAAGATGTGTGCCAGACCAGGTGATTCAGTGAAGGTCGGAACGCCGATATTTTTTGATAAATATCGTCCGTCTATTCAGTACGTATCACCAGTAGCCGGGGTGCTCAGGGAAGTTGTTCGTGGAGAGCGCCGCCGAATACTTGAAGTCGTAATAGAGGCACAAAAAGAGCCAGGATACGAAGAGTTTAGCTCTGGAAATCCGGCTGATATGGCTGCTGAAACAATACGTGAAACTCTGCTGAAGTCAGGATTATGGCCAGCTCTGGTGCAAAGGCCATATGGAATTGTTGCTGATCCGGAGGTGGAGCCTGATGCTATTTTTGTTTCTGGTTTTGATTCTGCGCCACTGGGCGTGGATTATGATGTTATCTTAAAAGACCAGGAAGAAAATGTAGCTGCTGGTGTGGCCGCACTACAGAAGCTAACCAAAGGTAAAGTTCATTTGAGCCTTGAAGATGGTTTTCCGGTAAGCAAGGCATTTGCCAATCTGAAAGACGTGGAGTATCATACTTTCAATGGTCCGCATCCGGCCGGATTAGTTGGGATTCAAATCCATCATATTTCTCCGATAAACAAAGGAGACATCTACTGGACAGTGAATCCGCAACATTTATGCTTGATTGGCAAGTTGTTCCTTAGTGGGAAACTGGATACTTCAGTAGTGGTGGCAGTAGCTGGCTCACAAGCAGCGAAACCACGCTATGTAAGAACCAATCTTGGTACAGCTCTGACGCCTGTGTTAAAAGATCAGCTGTCAGGTGATTCTGCTGAAACCAGGGTGATTAGTGGAAATGTTCTTTGCGGCAGAGCGGTTGACCCTGATGGATATCTTGGCTTTTATGACTCTCTGGTATCTTTAATTCCTGAAGGTAATTATTATGAATTATTTGGCTGGGTGATGCCTGGTTTAAATAAGTTTAGTGTTTCCAGAACTTTCCTTTCATGGCTTCGTCCGGGGAAATTTTGGGATATTGACACCAACCTTAAAGGAGGGAAAAGAGCATTTGTAATGAGTGGGCAATATGAAAAGGTTCTGCCTATGGATGTATTACCAGTGCACCTTCTGAAAGCGATTCTTGCTGATGACATTGATAAGATGGAGCAGTTGGGAATCTATGAGGTAATAGAGGAGGATTTGGCTCTTTGTGAATTTGTGTGTACCTCAAAAATCGAGGCTCAATCAATATTAAGAGACGGTCTGGATCTGATGAGAAAGGAAATGAGCTGATCTGTCGGGAACCTTATTAAACAATTGTGAAAATGAAAAACGGAAAATTCAGACAAATTGTCGATAACATAAAGCCTACTTTCGAGAAAGGGGGGAAACTGAGCTTTCTCCAATCCACTTTTGAAGGCTTTGAAACCTTTCTTTTTGTTCCAAATACGGTTACACTGAAAGGTGCACATATTCGCGACAGCATTGACTTGAAGCGAACCATGTTCCTTGTGGTTATAGCTCTTGTTCCTGCAGTTCTTATGGGGATGTTCAATACAGGATACTGGCATTTTCAATCTATTGGAGAAAGTATTCCATTCTGGAGTTTTGATGGTTTCTGGTATGGCTTTCTGAGAGTTATGCCCCTTATCATAGTTGCCTATGGCGTTGGTTTGGGAATTGAGTTTGCAGTTGCCCAGGTTAAAGGGCATGAGATAAACGAAGGATTCCTGGTATCCGGAATGTTAATCCCACTAATTGTACCTATTGATACTCCTCTTTGGATGGTGGCTCTGGCAACAGCTTTTGCCGTTATTATCGGAAAGGAGATTTTTGGTGGTACCGGAATGAATATTTTCAATGTATCATTAATTACACGTGCTTTCTTGTTCTTTGCTTATCCTTCTTATATGTCGGGAGATAGAATCTGGATAGACGGACTATCGAAAGGGGTTGGAGTAGTTGACGGTTTCAGTGGTGCAACTCCATTGGCTGATGCTGCTGCAGGTAATATAGATAAGTTACCCAGTGTAATGGAAATGTTCATGGGCTATATTCCTGGATCAATTGGAGAAACCAGTACTCTGGCTATTCTGATTGGTGCTGCGATATTGATTTATACAGGAATCGCATCATGGAAGATAATGCTCTCCGGTGTTATTGGAGGTGCCGTAATGGGAATAATTCTGAACACATTTGCTGTAAATCCTTTTATGGAAGTTCCATTCTGGCACCATCTTATGTTGGGCGGATTTGCCTTCGGTATTGTTTTTATGGCAACAGACCCTGTAACAGCTACACAAACAGAAAAGGGGAAATGGATTTATGGATTCCTTATCGGTCTTCTTGCCATCCTGATCAGGGTGTTGAACCCTGCCTATCCTGAAGGAGTAATGCTTGCCATTCTGTTTATGAATGTCTTCGCTCCGCTGATTGACCATTATATCGTTGAAGCTAATATTAAGAAGAGGCTGAAGCGTGCGAAAGTATAATTGTATTTTACAGATAAAAATTCCACAAAATGAATAGAAGCAACTTTTACATATTTACCTACGCTGCAGTGATGGTAATTCTTGTTGCTGCGGTTTTATCTCTTGCAGCAACGGGGCTGAAGCCTCTTCAGGAGAAGAATATAGAGATAGCCAAAAAGCTGAACATCCTGCTTTCTGTTGACAAAGGGTTGGATGCAAGTCAAGCCGAGTCAAAGAATGATTATGTTGAAGGTGAGTATGATAAATATATCACTGAATCATTTATTGTTAAATCCTCTGGTGATCAGGTTGAAGGATTAGATGCCTTTGTGATTGACCTGAAAAAGGAGAATGCTAAACCAATTGAAGACAGAAACCTTCCGGTTTATGTGAGCACCAACGATGATGGATCAAAAAATTACATCTTCCCTGTACTGGGGAATGGTCTTTGGGGTCCGATTTGGGGGTATATGGCTCTTAATGACGATTTAATATCAATTGCAGGAGCTGTGTTTGATCACAAGGGAGAAACTCCCGGCTTAGGTGCTGAGATTAGTCTTAAGCCTTTTCAAGACCAGTTCAAAGGCAAGAAAATCTATGATAGTGCTGGCAAGTTTGTTTCAATACAGGTTAATAAAGCAGGAATCCCTGAAACCGAAAGTTCTGTGGATGGAATTTCCGGAGGTACTATTACCAGTAAAGCTTTGGAAGAAATGCTGAGCGACTGCCTGTCTTTATATGATTCTTTCATCAAAAAGCAAAAATAAGCTATTATGAGTTTGTTCTCTACAAAAAGTATGAAGTTGCTATCAAATCCTTTAGGTGAAAGCAACCCAATTACAGTTCAGGTACTAGGTATTTGTTCTGCACTTGCTGTAACAGCAAAGCTGAAGCCGGCATTTGTAATGGCTATATCAGTTATGGTGGTTATGACATTGTCGAATGTGATTATTTCTCTTCTGCGTAAATCAATACCAAACAGAATACGGATAATCGTTCAGCTTGTTGTAATCGCTGCTCTTGTAATCCTGGTTGATGAAGTGCTAAGGGCTTTTGTTTACGATGTGAGTAAGCAATTGTCAGTGTTTATTGGTTTGATAATAACCAACTGCATTATTATGGGTCGCCTTGAGGCCTTTGCAATGGCTAACAAACCATGGGATTCATTCCTGGATGGAATTGGAAATAGCTTTGGATATGCCTGGGTTCTTATTGTTGTTGCTTTCTTCAGAGAATTGCTGGGGTCAGGAACCGTATGGGGATTTCCGTTGCTTGAGAAACTGGGATTGTACAATATCGGGTATGAAAATAACGGACTGATGATCCTTTCTCCGATGGCTCTTATTGTGGTTGGAGTTATCATTTGGATCCAGCGTAGTAGAAATAAGGACCTGATCGAATCTAAATAAAGCCTTAGACTATGGAAAACATTATAAATATATTTATACGAGGAGCCTTTATTGACAATATGATCCTTTCCTATTTCTTGGGAATGTGTTCATATCTGGCAGTTTCAAAAACTGTAAAAACCTCCACCGGTTTGGGCCTGGCCGTAATCTTTGTGTTGGGTATTACTATTCCTGTGAATTACCTGATTGAAAACTATCTGTTGAGAGAAGGAGCTCTGACTTGGCTCAGTCCTAAATTTGCTGAGGTCGATTTGAGCTTTTTAAGCTTTATCCTCTTTATCGCTGTAATCGCTTCTATTGTGCAATTGATCGAAATGATTATTGAGAAAATCTCACCATCATTGTACAGTGCATTGGGAATTTTCTTGCCCCTGATTGCTGTTAACTGTGCCATTCTTGGAGGTGCTCTGTTTATGCAGGAGCGCGACTATAACAACATTGGCGAAGCAGTTTCCTTTGCTCTGGGTAGCGGTTTAGGATGGTTCCTGGCCGTGGTTGGCCTTGCTGCCATTCGTGAGAAAATTAGTTATTCAAATATTCCAGCCCCTCTGCGTGGTCTGGGTATTACTTTTATTATTGTTGGACTTATGGGTATTGCATTCATGAGTTTCATGGGAATCAAATTGTAAACAAAAAAATTGAAAAGATATGATTCTGCTTGATGCATCCCTTGGTATAGGCGCTATTGTTGGTGTCAGTATAGGAGCTTTCCTCTTGGTTATCATGCTGTTGGTGGCCTTGTTGTTGTTTGCCCGAAAGAAACTGACCCCTCAGGGGCTGGTTAAACTTGATATCAATGATGGTAATAAAGTTATTGAAATTGAACCTGGCGATACTGTTCTGACTGCCTTGTCAACACAGGATATCTTCCTTCCATCAGCTTGTGGTGGTGGAGGAACGTGTGGAATGTGTAAGGTTCAGGTGCTGGAAGGTGCTGGTGACATTCTGCCAACAGAAGTGGGCTTCTTCTCCCGAAAGGAAGCTCAGAATTATTGGAGGCTTGCATGCCAGGTGAAAGTCCGTGGTGATTTGAAACTCGGGATTCCTAAAGAAATTATGGGAATCAAGAAATGGGAATGCGAAGTGGTTTCTAACCGAAATGTCGCCACCTTCATTAAGGAGTTTGTCGTCAAACTTCCAGCAGGTGAAGAAATGGATTTCCAGTCTGGTGGTTATGTTCAGATTGATGTACCTAAGATTGAGGTTGATTTTAAAGGCATGGAGATTGAGGAGCAATTCCGTGATGAATGGGACAAGTTCAATATGTGGAACCTCTCAATGAAGAACCCCGAGCCAACTTATCGGGCTTATTCAATGGCAAACCATCCTGGAGAAGGGAGCATTGTTATGTTGAATATCCGAATTGCAACTCCTCCGTGGGATGCTTCTAAAAACGGTTTTGCATCAGTGAACCCGGGAATTTGTTCATCATACATCTTCTCATTGAAACCTGGTGATAAGGTTACCGTTAGTGGAGCTTACGGAGAATTCCATATCAAGGATACCGATAATGAGATGCTTTACATTGGTGGTGGAGCCGGAATGGCACCACTGCGTTCTCATATTTTCCATCTCTTCCACACTCTGAAAACAGGAAGAAAAGTGAGCTACTGGTACGGAGCCCGATCTTTAAGAGAAGTGTTCTATCAGGATGAATTTGAGAAAATTGCTAAGGAATTTCCTAACTTTACTTTCAATCTTGCATTGTCTGAACCAAAGCCTGAGGATAACTGGAAAGGACTTACAGGTTTCATACACCAGGTTCTGCATGATACTTATCTTAGTAAGCACGAAGAACCAGAAGATATAGAATATTACCTCTGCGGACCACCGATGATGAATGATGCAGTACTGAAACTGCTCTACGATACCGGTGTGCCGGATGAAATGATCGCATTTGACGATTTTGGTGGATAAAATGAACCGCTCTTCGGAGCGGTTTTTTTATATTCAAAGTCTAAATACCAGCCATGCCATGAAGCATATCCTTACATTATTGATTATTTCCGTCTTACTAGCTGCTTGTTCTTCTAAGGAGCTGATATACAACTCCGTAAAGGGGCCTGTTTTCGGAACCAGCTTCCTTATTTACTATAAATATGAGAAAAATAAGAATCTGGATAAAGATATCCTCAGGGTTATGAAGGAATTTAACAGCTCTCTCTCAAGCTATGATTCCTCATCTGTTATTTCCAGGTTTAATAAAAATGATTCAGAAGTTGTTGCAGATCACTATTTCACTAAATGCTTTGAACGTGCACGCAAAATAAGTGTATCAACTAAGGGAGCCTTTGATATGACAGTAGCCCCATTGGTTAATTTGTGGGGATTCGGTTTTTCCAGAGAGGATTCTGTTTATCCGGGCCTGATTGATAGTTTGCTCAACTATGTTGGATACGAAAAGGTGGTATTGAAAGACGGTAAGCTTATTAAGGAGAATCCTGAAATAATGCTGGATGCCAGTGCCATTGCTAAAGGTATGGGTGTTGATGTGGTATCTGAATTTTTAGAATCACTTGGAATTGACAACTACCTTGTAGAGATTGGCGGCGAGCTTCGTTGCAGAGGATTAAATCCAAAGGATTCCTTGTGGAGAGTAGGGATAGATAAACCGCTGGAAAACATGCTGGAAAGAGAACTTCAGGAAATACTTACCCTGACAAATATTTCTATGGCGACATCAGGGAATTACCGGCAGTTTTATGAAAGAGATGGAGTGAAATATTCTCATACCATTGATCCGTATACCGGATATCCTGTGCGCCATAGCTTGCTCAGTGCTACGGTACTGGCAGAAGACTGTATGACTGCAGATGCTTATGCAACAGCTTTTATGGTTATGGGGCTTGATAAAACCCGACAATTAATTGAAGTTGATTCCACTCTGGAGGCTTTGCTTATTTATTCAGATGAAGATGGAAATCTGACAACATGGACTTCTGAAGGGATGGCTGGCAAACTGTAACTACGGCTATGAACAACTGCAACCACTGCACCCACCACTGAAATCAGCAGGGTTCGTTACCTGACCTTTTTTTGTTGCTAATATTTTTTTTTGCAGTTGAAACTCTTTAAGAGCCTCACCTTTTGCACAACTAAGACCCATTTTACGCATTTCAGGATTGTGTCCAACGTCCTTTTCAGGAAATTTACCGTTTTTCTTAAAAAGAATATTTATGCCAAGGCCAACGAATACAAAGGCCATTAGGATTATGGATAGTATTAAGAGGTTTAGGAACATTAAATTATTCGTTACTCAGGGCAAAGTTAATAATGTTTTGCCTATTCTTTTGTTTGTTCTTGATTTTCGCCGGGTTTATATTTCCTGATTTTGAAGTTTAACCAGGCGAATAGCATTGTCATAAACGGACTGATAATATTGAAGAAGGCGTATGGTGCATAGGTCATTGTTGAAACACCCAAAATGCCGGCTTGTGTTGCTCCGCATGTATTCCATGGTATAAGTACGGAGGTTACTGTGGCTGAGTCTTCCAGAGTCCTGGAGAGAACTTCAGGTTTTAGTCCGCGTTCTTTATAAACCTTGGCAAACATTCGTCCTGGTACAACAATTGCCATGTACTGATCAGAGGCGGTAACATTGAAGAAAAGGCATGTGCCTGTGGTAGCAGAAATAAGGGAGCCTGTGCTTTTAGCTCTGGCAATAATAGCATCGGATATACTTTTTAGCATACCTGCTCTTTCCATTATTCCACCGAAAACCATGGCAGTAAGAATTAACCAGATGGTATTCAGCATTCCTGCCATTCCACTGGTTGATAACAGTTCGTTGATAGCAGGATCTGATGTAGGAATTGAGATTTCTCCAAACATAGCTTTCAGGCTGCCAATATAAACACCTGCTATCTTGCTGGCAGGGTTGCCTGCAATATCATGAACGACATCAGGTTGGAATATCAGTGCAAAAATCACCCCCAACAAGGTTCCTGCCATTAATGCTGGTAGGGGAGGAACTTTCTTAATTATAATAAAGATCAGTAGTGCAGGTACTAAAAATAGCCATGGTGTTATATAGAAACTATTTTCAATAGCTGTCAGAACTCCCTCAACGTTGGCTTCAGTTGAGCCTGTGTTCTGAACAAATCCCCAAATCAGAAAAATTATCATTGTGATAACAAATGTGGGACCTGTAGTTAATGCCATATATCTGATATGAGTAAAAATATCTGTTCCTGCCATGGCTGGTGCAAGATTGGTTGTATCAGACAGGGGCGACATTTTATCTCCAAAATAGGCCCCACTGATGATGGCTCCGGCTACTACTCCTTCATGCATTCCCAGAGTTTTTCCGATTCCAAGAAGTGCAATTCCCAGGGTAGCAATGGTTGACCAGGAGCTTCCTGTTGCTACTGAAACAAGAGCACTTACCACAAGTGCTGCAAATAGAAAAACTGTTGGATTTACAATCTTCAAGCCATAATAAATCAATGCTGGAACCACTCCACTAAGTAGCCACGTACCAGCCAGAGCTCCAATAAGAAAAAGAATTAATATTGAGGGCATTGCTGAACTGATACTTTTTACAATGCCTTTTAGCAGTGATTCCCAATTATATCCATGCCGCACGGCGATTATTGCAGCAACTCCGGCAGATAACAGTAATACTATCTGGTTCGGACCGCCAAGAGTGTCATCGCCAAAGAGAACAACGTTTAATCCCAGGAGAGCAATTAAAAAGACAATTGGGATCAAGGATTGGAATAGGCCAGGTTTTCGCCTAAGCACACTACTCATAAACCAATTTCTTTTAGGCAGATTTCTATCTGATCCCAAGTGTCCTGAATGTCCTGATCCAGTCCGACAGAAAACCTTACAAGGCCTTCGCTTAGACCCATTTTGTCTTGCAGGTTTGTGGGGACTTCTGATGATGTTGATGTTCCGGAATTTGAGAATAAGGTTTTATAATAACCCAGACTAACAGCAATATATCCCAGGTTTCTATTTTGCATTGCCACCATGAACTTGCTGGCTATATCTTTGGTTTTCAGATCAATTGCCAGAATTCCTCCAAACCCAAATTCAGGATTCATTATTTCCTTCATCAATATGTGTTGGGGATGGGATTCTAAACCCGGGAAAGAAATCTTAATGCCTCTTTTCTCAAATTGTTCTGCTACGAATTGAGCGTTAGAACTGTGTTTCTGCATGCGAATATGAAGAGTGAACAGATTCTTGTGGATGCTTGAGGCCCTCAAGGAATCCAGAACTGGTCCGAGAAGCATTGCCGTTCCTTCATTAACATCCGTAAGTGCTGCAATAAAGTCATGGCTACCACAAATGGCACCCGCTACACAATCATTTGTACCGTTAATAAACTTAGTCATCGAGTACACAGTTATATCTGCTCCCAGTTCACAAGGACTTATAATCATGGGAGTAAAGGTGTTATCAATAATCAGCTTCAGGTTATTCTCGTGGGCGAAGTCGGCAAGAACTGGAATATCTGTGACCTGAAGTAATGGGTTTGTAACAGATTCAGTATAGATAAGTTTTGTGGATGACTTGACAGAACTGACAACATCATCCATGTTGGTGATGTCAACAAAGGTAACTTCAATACCCAGCTTCGGAACGTAGTTCTTAAGAAAAGCAAAGCTCCCACCATAGATGGTTTGACTACTTATAATATGATCGCCAGCTTTGCAAACTTCGAGAATTGCACAGGTTATGGCTCCCATTCCTGATCCAGTCACCCATGCTGCTTCAGTGTTTTCCATCGCGGCGAGGGCTTTTGATAATGCCAAATTGGTTGGATTCCAGTGCCTTGAGTACAGAAAGGCATTTTCAGTTTTTCCTTGAAAACAATCTGTCATTGTTTCTGCATCAGGAAAAGCAAAAGTGGCAGAATCTGAGATTGATGGGTTAACACCACTGAATTCGTTAATCTGGAGGGTGCTTTGCAGACGTTTAGCGGGATCTTTTTTCATGGTAAATACTTGTTTGATAATGAGCTTGGCTAAGTTAGTAAAATTCTTTATTTTGCTTAGCAGAATAGCTGTCTGACATACATGGAAAAGAATCTTGATTTTTTTAAAATTGAGCACAACAACGTGCTTCCCGAAAAGGGTAAAGTTCTGGTATCTGAACCCTTTCTTCAGGATGCCTATTTTAAGAGATCTGTAATTCTGTTAACAGAGCATAATGAAGAGGGATCTCTGGGATTTGTATTGAACAATCCTATTGAATTTGGTGCAGAAGAGATTCTCAAAGATTTTCCTTCCACGAATTCGCTGGTTGGCATCGGAGGCCCTGTGCGTACTGATACTGTACATTATTTGCACCGTAAGGGTGATCTGATTCCTGAAAGTGTTCATGTCATAGATGATTTGTTTTGGGGTGGTGATTTTGAATCGGTGAAAATTGCCATTGAAACTGGTGAATTACCGGGCAAGGATATTAGATTTTTCGTTGGATTCTCAAGCTGGCACCCCGGACAATTGGATCGGGAAATAAGCGAAAATTCATGGCTGGTTACCGAACTGGATTGTGATTCTGTTATGCGTGGTATAGGTAATGAATTATGGGAGAAGGTGCTGATGAAAGAAGATCGAAAATATCAGATGTGGACTCATTATCCGGAAGATCCACTTCTAAATTAAATAGCATTTTTCCAGTCCAGATTAATCAAATCCAAAATATTACGACTGTTTTTTCT
This sequence comes from Bacteroidota bacterium, assembly GCA_034658635.1. Taxonomy (GTDB): domain Bacteria; phylum Bacteroidota; class Bacteroidia; order Bacteroidales; family UBA12481; genus JABHCC01. The sequence goes on from JAYEFL010000341.1 coordinate 39,508, forward strand.
GAAGAACCTTTTGTTCTGGTGTCCCATTACCCAACGAATCCCATAGTAATCATCTGCTAAAAAAACTTCATCTGCCTGGTTGAGATGATCTGTCAGTAAGGATGGTGTGGCAGAGTAGCTTAATTTCAGCCTTATGCAGGCTTTTTTGATGGCTTCTCTGATTCCCCTGAGATTAAGTAACTCACTGTCAGAAGGTGTAAAGAGTTTATTTCCTTTTATCAGAAAAATATTCGCATCAAAAGTCTCAAGAAGTTGGTTTTCGTGACCGGTAAAATATAGCATATCTAATTCTCTGCTGGCGGCCTGCCTTTTCCATTGTTCAGTTTTAATATGGTGATATCCTGATTGTAGCATATAAGTTGTGCCAGGATGCAGGGGTGGATCAGCAGTACCAATTACTAATCCTTGCTCATTCAGAACAAATTGTTCTTCTGCGTGAGCTATACTCAGTATCAGCAGTTCTGGGTGGCTGTTCAGGGTTTGTCCGGGTTTCAGATAGAAACGGATTTCAACTCCTTTAAAAAGACGATTTCCCTGGATTAGCTTACTGAGCAAAGCTTCTAAGTGTTCTGGTTCCGGAAGCCATGCCGGGTCATTGTAAAAACTCAGGCATGAAGCCTTTAAGCTATGATATTGTGCATGATAGAAGGGTATGCGGGTGCCTGATGATCGCCATCGCAGTTCAATAGTACCGGGTAACCAATTTAACAATAATTCGGTCTGAGACAATCCGGTTTTGAAACTTCCCAATTCCCCATTTAGTAAATAATATTTGGGGAGCATCATGATTATTGGATTACAGAGAGTAGCTGGTCAACAAAAAAACTTAATAGCTGAGGTTTGAGCAGAATTGGAAAAATCAAACCATAAAGCGCTCCGAAAAAGTGAGCATCATGTGCAATATTATCTCCTGGTTTTTTACTCATTTGCCAACTGTAAACCAGATAAAGCACGGCAAAGATAATCCCGGGAACAGGGAGGAGTCCAAAGAAATATATCTTGTTCCAGGGATCAAAGAAAATTGCGGCAAAAACTATTGCAGAAACAGCCCCGGAAGCCCCAACTGCATTATAATATGAGTTGTTCCGGTTTTTTATGAGACTATAAAGGGGAGCCACAAGTATAGCCGAAAGATAAAAAACAGAAAAATACAAGCTGGCTAAAGGTCCGAATACATGTAGAAAATGCATTTCAAGGCTGCGTCCGAAAGAATACAACACGATCATGTTAACCAGCAAGTGAGGCCAGTTGGCATGAAGGAATCCATGTAGCAGGAGTCTGAGGTATTGTTTCCTTTTCAGAATCTGATACGCATTGAACTGGTATTTATACAGGATTTCTCTACGACTGAAAGCCAAAATAGAAAAACCTGCTGTGAGAGCTATAATTATAAGAGTCAGAGTCATATAAGAAACTTAGTGCATTATTTTAAAGATCATTTCTTGCAGTAGCTGGTCTGCTGGAACTGATGGATTACCATATCCCTTTGATTTTAAATCAAATTCACGTAGAATGGAAATAATCTCAACTGTTTTAACTTTTGAATAATTTCTCGTGGCAGTCTGATAGTCACCTATGAAATAGGGGTTAATATGCAGAGTGGAAGCAATCTCTCGATTTGAGGTGCTTTGCATAAAATGTAAAGCAAGAACTTTGGAGAAGAAGTAGAAAAGAGAGCTGATTGTTTGATTTATATTATTAAGCTTCTGATTTTTTCCGAAATATTCAATGATTCGGTTTGCCTTCAAAATATTCTTTTTTGCCAGAGCTTTCATTAGTTCGAAGTGATTGAAATCCTTGCTGATCCCAATATTTTCCTCAATATGGTCTGCGTGAATTTTATTCTGCCCCTGAGGCAGAGTGAGGATCAGTTTATCCAGTTCATTACTTATTTTCCCAAGATCATTCCCTAAGAATTCAGTTAGTATAACACCTGCCGAGGGGTCAATGCCAATACTCTTTGAAGAAAGATAGTTTTGAATCCATCTGGGTACTTTGTTGTCGTATACCTTATTAGATGTAAATAACACCCCGTTCTTGTTTATCGCCTTATGTAGTTTTTTCCTTTTGTCAAGAGTTTTATACTTATAGGCCATAATTAGTATGGAGCTATCTGAAGGACTATTTGCATAATATACCAGGTCTTCAATCTTATTCAGGCTTTGAGCTTCTTTAACGACAACCACGGTATATTCTGCACCCATCGGAAATCGTCGTGCCATATTGTCGATTGTTGCCACATCAGAGTCCTTGCCATACAGAACATTAAGGTTGAAAGCCTTCTGCATTTCATCCAAAATACCATCCATTAATTTATCAACAATAAGATCGATGAAATATGGCTCATCACCCTGGAGGAAATACAATGGTTTAAAATTGCGATTTGTTATATCGCTGATAATCTGGTCAAAAGTCATTAGCTAGAATTTCAAGTGCTTAACTGAGTGGGTCTGGTTTATTATTTCCAGCATTGAATCAATGCCCAGCTTCATGTGGTCGTTTACGTAATTCTCTGTGACAAAACGGTCGCTGCTATCGGTTTTCACACCTGTTGAGATCATCGGTTGATCAGTTACAAGCAGCAGTGCACCAGAAGGTATTTCATTGTGAAAACCAACAATAAAAATAGTTGCTGTTTCCATATCAATTGCCATTGATCTGGTTTTCAGGAGGTATTTTTTAAATCGTTCATCATACTCCCAAACCCTTCTATTAGTTGTATACACGGTGCCGGTATAATAGTCTCTTCCGTATTCACTTATTGCTGATGAAACTGCTCTTTGGAGCATAAAAGCCGGAAGAGCCGGTACTTCAGGAGGTAGATAATCATCAGAAGTTCCTTCAGAGCGGATGGCAGCAATAGGTATGATCAGATCTCCGAGCTTATTCTTTATTTTTAGCCCTCCGCATTTACCAAGAAATAAGACCGCTTTTGGATTAATTCCGCTCAGCAGATCCATAATGGTAGCGGCATTGGCAGATCCCATACCGAAATTGATAATTGTAATCCCGTTAGCTTGTGCATTGGGCATCGAAACATCACTAATGATTGGCACATTGTTCAACTCAGCAAAAAGCTCAACATAACTGTTGAAGTTGGTGAGTAAAATGTGTTTAGAGAAATCCTCTAATTTTCTGCCGGTATACCTGGGCAACCAGTTCTCGACAATTTCCTGTTTTGTTTTCATGTTGCTTGAAATTGATCCTTGTGAACACTATCTTCACACTCATGCAGCGCTTAAATTTACCAACTTATTCCTTCAATATAAAATCGCTTGATAAAGGAAAGCAGATTTTTGATATTTGTCGTAAAAAATGGGTGGCTTTGACTCCTGAGGAATGGGTGAGGCAACATCTGTTGCATTATTTCACTACTGAGTTGAACTATCCGGCAGGATTAGTGGCTATAGAGTTGAGTATCCGGATAAATGGATTGGACCGACGGTGCGATATGGTTGTGTTTAACAGGAGGGGGATTCCGGTAATGATAGTTGAGTGTAAGGCTCCTGACGTGAAACTGGAGCAAATAGTATTTGATCAGGTAGCAAGATACAATTTGGATTTGCAGGTTTCATACCTGTTAATATCGAATGGAAAAAAACATTTTTGTGCTTTGCTCGATCAATCTGGCAAGAATTATAGATTCTTAGATAACTTTCCGGATTATTCCACTTTAGATTCCCACTCCTGAAAGGTGAGTTGATAAAAGAACTCGGTTAGCCAGCCCTTTCTTGTTTTGATCCAGTCAGTTCGTTCCCCGGTTTTTGTGAACCCTGCCTTTGTGAACAGTTTAATACTTGGTTCATTTGAAGCAGGGATTGAACAGAATAACTGATGGAGCATCAGGATTTCAAATGCGTATTGACAGAGAAGGTTAAGGGCCTCTATGGCATATCCTTGCTGACGTTCTGATATTTCTCCGATAAGAATTCCAACTCCCGCCCTCTTGTGAAATGGATCAAAATCATAAAGATCAATTAGTCCTGTAACTTTTTTTTGTTCGCCTATCTTGTGAATCACAAATCTTACTTGTCGCGTTTCAAATATATCAAGTTGAGCAGTTTCAAGGTATTTTCTCAAAATATCCCTTGAATATGGCTTGAGTGTTTGTCCGAGTTGCCATATCTCAGGATTATTCTCCCATTTATAGAGAGTATCCAGATCATCCTGTTCGAGGGCCCGTAAACCGATTAGCTGACCAGAAAAAGTTTGCATTCTACAATTTTTTAAGATTACCAATCAGCTTCGGGAATGCCTGGCTGAAACCTTTATCGCGGAGAAAGGAAATGGCCTGATTAGCTTCCTGTCTTGAATTGAAAACTCCGTATGTATATCTGTAATAACCATCTTTACCTTTAAACATACGGGTATCTTTAAGGTTTTTCAGGTCTCTGGCAGACAGTTCGCTTCTGCTTGCTGAGAACTGCAAGGTCCACTTATCATCCTTGCCAGAAACCGTGGAGTTGCCTTCAAAGACTGAAGCATCAGCCTCTTTTGCTTCCGGATCTGTCATAAAGTTTAACTCAACAACTTGATCTGTATCCCCTGGTAATGAACCCGATAATAAACGATAACCTTCTATGCCTCTTGCAAGGAATAAACTGTCGAGAAATGTAATTCTGGATTTGCCGAGCGGGTTTTCCTGAACGGGCATCCAAATTGAAAGACCGGTTTGGTTGATCAGCAGGCTGATCAATTCTTCCAGCAGACTATTATTTGAAGGTATATTTCCTTCAAGGGTGTAGATCAAGGAATAAGTTTTCCTGATTCCATCGGGCAAATGGAGATTATATTCTAATTCATTATCCGCGACAAGGGAGATAGTCAGTTCATGGTAATATGGGAAGTAGCCCTTTTTCTCAACTAAGAAACCAATCTTCTTACCTTTTTCAATAGTGAACAAGTACTCGCCTTGGTCATCCACCGGGATAGTTTCTATAGTACTCAGGATTATAGGATCGAAAAGAGAAACATTGGCTCCGGAAAGTTTTTCACCTGTGTAATCATTGATTTTTCCGAAAACCATTACATTATTTGGTTTTAATCTAATGAGTTTCATTTGATCACGGTAATTCTGACTTTGAGTACTATCAGGAAGCATCAAGCAGATGCTGGCTAAAAGTGTAAAAAGAAAAAACCTCTTGATTCGCATGATGGTTCGGATTACAGGAATGTTAAAATTAATAAATTCCCCTGAAATGCCGGAGGAAAATGCGTAAGTCTTCCATTAGATGGTAATCACGCGCATAATTTATGTTCATTTCTTTTTGTACCTGAGGTGGAGGATTGATCACGTCAGGCCGGGGATTTAAAATGCCTGGCTTTAGCTTAGGCAGTGTTTGATCTTCCTCTGTACTGTATGGGAAGTAGCTGATCCATGTTTTTCGGCCTGCAAATACCTGGACCAGATTCTGCAAATATGAGCCTGCATGCTTAATAAACAGCCAAATGTTAAGCGGGAGGGTGAGGATTAAAAGGAAGGAGGAAAGCAGATCAAAAATCCGCTTATTACGTCGATTGGCTGGTTCAGCAATGGAGCTTATGTCAATACTATACAGATCACCAGCTGTATTGATTGAATTACTCCCTATAATGCTCGGACTTTCAGGTGGAGATATCTTGTAGTCAGCCTGCAAGTTGTTCATGGCGAGCATGTTGCGAATGATGTCCTGGGTGGATATATCTGCAGCAGCAAAAATTATTTCATCAATCCTGTTGATTTCGATAATCTCTGGCAGCATAGACAGCTGGCCAAGTTCTTCACGACTAAGATCATGTTCTGAATCTGAGGGTTCCACTCTTCCTGCAACTTCAAGCTTAAGGCTGGTAAGTTTGAGCAAGTCTTTTATGCGTTGATACTCTTCCTGTTTGCCAACAATCACCACTCGTTTTGACTGATTTGATTTTAGAACAAAAGACTGCCATCCCAGCTTGTTCATGAGGATTCTGAGACTGGTCATTGAGATAAGGTTCCACCCGGTGCCAAGCAGAATTAAAGCTCTGGAGAACCTGAATGATTCTGGTAACAGGGAATATGCTACAAGGATAAGGCCGGTACCAGCTAATAATCCTTGAATAAATCGTTTCAGAGAGTAGGGTTTATCATAGCCTCCGGCAAAATAGATCGACAAAAGCCAGATCAGAATATAAGAAGGAACAAATATTAACAGAAACTCCGGGGGATGTCCCCCTCCATCAGGAAATTTTATTGATTCCCATATTGGATTAAGCAGAAGGAAACCGCAAAAACCAATCAGGGCATCCAGCAAGGGGTATAATGCTTTCTCAAGGAAGCGCCTCACCAGCGCAATACCCATTCTGAAATAAATGGCTGATTGTATTGAAATCTTGAATAAACGGGCATTTCTTGAGGAAAAGTGTTTGTTGGCGAAAATGATCATCGCCTGATAAAAGACCAACACATAATTTACACTGCTCTTCCTGGTGCTTTCTCCTTTGTAATGGATAATCACTGTTTCTGGAAAGTAGAAATTTTTATAGCCGGCTTTGATTATCCTGTATGATAAATCAATGTCTTCACCGTACATAAAGAAAGTTTCATCTAACAAACCGGCTTTGTCAAGGGCAGTTTTTCGCAGTAGCATGAATGCTCCCGGCAGAATCTCGATCTCATGAGTTTCTTCCTTATCGAGATATCCAAGGTGGTACTGGCCAAATTTGCGTGATTTTGGGAATAGCCACGACAGTCCGAAAATCTTATAAAAGGATATCCATGGGGTAGGTAATGCTCTTTTTGATTCAGGAAGGAAATTCCCTTTGCCATCAATCATTTTAACTCCCAAAGCACCTCCTTCAGGGTGTTGATCCATGAAAGCCAGAATCTTAATAAAGGTATCTTCCTCAACAACTGTATCAGGATTTAATAGTAAAATAAATTCAGCTTTTGCCTTTCTGATGGCTTGATTATTGGCTTTTGAAAATCCCAGGTTTTCCTTGTTTTCAATAGCTATGACTTCAGGGAATTTTTCCCTGACCATAGCTATCGATCCGTCTACCGAGTTATTGTCAACAACAAAGACTTCCCCCTGAACTTCTTTCAAAGCTTTTCTTACTGAATACAGACACTGTTCAAGAAAGAATCTTACGTTGTAATTTACTATGACTATGGATATTCTGGGATTCATAGATTGATTTACGAAGCATTATTTAAATGATGTCTGAAAAGGGGTTCGATGCAAAATGGATCTTCCAAGAGTGATTTCATCTGTATATTCGAGCTCATCGCCAATAGCCACTCCTCTTGCCAGATTACTGATTGATAGATCATAGTCTGACAATTTACGGTAAATAAACAGATTTGTAGTATCTCCTTCCATTGTTGCACTCAGGGCAAGAATAATTTCTTTAATTCCTTCAGTTTTCACTCTTGAAACAAGAGAATCCATTGTGAGGTCAGCTGGACCGATGCCATCCATTGGAGAAATAATTCCTCCGAGAACATGGTATAATCCGTTGAACTGTTGAGTAGCTTCAATAGCCATGACGTCACGGATATTTTCTACTACGCATATAGTACCCTGATCTCTGCCGGGGTTTGCACAAATTGAGCAAATTTCATGATCAGAAATATTATGACATCTTTTACAGTGATAAATCTTTTCTCTGAGAGTTCTGATACTATCAGCAAACATATCCACTTCTTCAGTTTTTTGCCGCAGAAGATGCAATACCAGTCTCAAAGCAGTTTTTCGTCCAATTCCGGGTAATTTGGCAAATTCGTTTACCGCTTTTTCCAAAAGCCGGGATGTATATTGATTATAATTCATCTATCATTTTAGGAATGGTAAAACTAATACCTGTATCAAGGATACGCAATTTTTTTCTGTCTATTTGTTTTTGTAATCTTACAGCCATCAAAAAAATATAATTTTATGTCCCCATTTCTTGTCCTGACTGTTGTTCTAATATATTTCTCAGTTCTTGTATTTATTTCATGGCTAACCGCTGGTAAAGCTGACAATGAAACTTTCTTCATTGGAAAACGTCAATCTCCCTGGTATGTTGTGGCTTTTGGTATGATAGGGGCAACATTATCAGGTGTTACGTTTATTTCGGTTCCGGGTTGGGTAGCTGGTAGTCAGTTTGCTTATATGCAAATGGTTCTGGGGTATTTGCTGGGATATGCTGTTATTGTGATGATTCTGCTTCCCTTGTACTATCGTCTTCAGTTGACATCTATATATACTTACCTTTCACAGCGATTTGGATTCTGGTCGTATAAAACGGGAGCCGGGTTTTTTCTCCTTTCGCGAACAATGGGTGCATCGGCTCGTCTTTTTATTGTTGCATCGGTTTTACAATTTACTGTTTTTGATTCCTGGGGTGTTCCTTTTTTCGTCACTATTCTTTTAACCATAGGATTGATTTTTTTGTATACTTATCGTGGTGGTATAGGAACTATCATATATACTGACACATTACAAACTTTCTTCATGCTGTTGGCGGTTATTCTGGCAGTTGTCTTAATTTCAAAAGAACTGGGATTGGACTTTGGAGGAGTGATTCATGAAATAAAGGAATCCGGACATGGACGCATTTTTTTCTTTGATGACTTTGCAGGAGATAAGAAGCATTTTTTCAAATATTTTGTTGGCGGGGCCTTTATAACTATAGCTATGACAGGTCTGGATCAGGATATGATGCAAAAGAATTTAAGCTGCAGAAATTTGAAAGATGCCCAGAAGAATGTGTTTTGGTTTGGTTTAGCTTTGGTACCTGTGAACCTGGTTTTCCTGGGGTTAGGAGCTTTACTGATAATGTACAGTTCACATGTAGGAATGGAACTTCCCCGGTCAATGGATGATCTGTTTCCTATGATTGCAACCCAGGGTGGCTTATCCGGGATTCTGGCTCTGGTTTTTATTATCGGATTGATAGCTGCTGCATTTTCCAGCGCAGACTCAGCATTAACCTCACTTACTACATCCGTTACTGTTGATATGCTTGGAAAGGAGAAGGCTCCTGAGAAAGAGGCAAAACGGATCAGGTATATGGTTCACGGAGCGATTTCTCTGGTTTTGATGTCTATGATTTTACTTTTCAGGGCACTTAATGATCGCAGTGTTATTGACACTTTATTTACTTTGGCAGGATTTACTTATGGTCCGATTCTGGGACTATTTGCTTTTGGCATGTCTAATAAAAGAAAAGTCATTGATCGCATGGTTCCCTTTATTGCAATTCTCAGTCCGGTACTTACCTGGGTCTTGCAATATTTGGCCAATAGGTATCTTGGAGGATATGTATTCTCATTTGAGCATTTATTAGTCAACGGCCTGCTAACTTTCACACTTTTATGGGTGTTTAGTCGCAGGCCGTCGAAAGAGGTGATTGAAAAATCCTAGTCGTTAATCCTAGTCATTTTTCGACATGCTGTATACTTCTTCGATTATACCAGCATATTTTTCTTTAAGTACTCGTCTTTTCAGTTTCAAAGTTGGTGACATTTCACCAGTTGCAGGTGACCACTCGTCAACAACCAACCTGAATCTTTTGATTTTCTCGTGATCTGAGAGTGTTTTGTTTATCTCATTGATCTCTTTCTGATAACGAGCGAGGATTTCTTTTCTTTGGATTAGCTCAGCATTATCGCGATAATGCATCTTCTTTTTAGTGCAATAATCATGGAGGAATCTGAAGTTAGGAGCAATGATTGCCGACGTAAACTTCTGATTCTCACCTATTATCATAAGTTGTTCGATAAAGAATGATTCTTTACCAATGTTTTCAATCATCTGAGGGGCAATATACTTTCCGCCTGAGTTTTTGAAGATTTCTTTCTTACGGTCAGTGATTTTCAAATACTTACCATCTATAATCTCCCCAACATCACCGGTGTGGAACCATCCATCTTTATCGATAACCTCATTGGTTAGTTCTTCATCCTTTAAATAACCCATCATGATATTTGGACCTCGGGCTAGAATCTCTCCGTCATCAGCAATTTTAACTTCAACATCCTTTACAACCACTCCAACTGTACCAAATCTGTTATTTGGATAGTGAAATTCATTGGCAGAGATTACAGGTGAAGTTTCTGTAAGGCCATACCCTTCCTGAATAGTGATTCCTGCTGAAGTGAAAACTCTGGCTAGCCTTGGTTGTAAGGCGGCTGCTCCTGTTATGATGAATTTCAGTTGTCCACCAAGACCTTCACGCCATTTTACGAAAACAAGTTTATTGGCCAACTTCAATTGCCATTCATACCAGCCTCCATTAGCACGGTCGTGCTCATATCTTTGTCCTAGCTTCAGAGCCCAGAAAAAGATTTGTTTTTTAATGCCTTTTAATGCCTTTCCTTTGGCTACAATTTTGTCATATATCACTTCTAATACTCTCGGCACAGTAACAAATCCACCAACTTTTAGTTCTTTCAAGTCAGCCGCTATTGTACCCAGACCTTCAGCATAATAGATTCCATATCCTAAATATTGATATGCATAACTAACAACGCGCTCAAAAACATGGCATAGAGGAAGGAAACTCAGAACTTTATCATCATGCTCTAACGTTAGTAGCTGTTTGGCTGCCATAACATTTGATGAGATATTGCGATGAGAAAGCATCACACCCTTTGAAACACCAGTTGTTCCTGAGGTATAAATAATTGTGAACAGATCCTCTTCTTTAATACTATCCTTAATTTCTTGTACTTCACCCTCATACTTGTCTTTAACTTTTTCACCCAGGTCGGCTATTTCTTTCCAATTTTTAGCTCCTTCAACCTTGTCATAGGTGTAAATGTCTTTGAGATTTGGAACATCAGCCATGGCTGTGGTGAACTTCTTGAAGAGGCTGCTATCAGACACTACTGCCAACTTCACTTCAGAATGCTCCATTATGAACTTGGTTTCGTCTACGGACAGTGTTGGGTATATAGGGACATGTACCACACCGATTTGCATCATTCCCATATCCATAAAATTCCATTCTGGTCGGTTGTTCGATGCAGTAATTATTCTGTCTCCTTTTTTGTAACCTAATTCCAGTAATCCATAACTGATATTATTTGCAATGCGGATATATTCCTTTGTGGAATAAGTAAGCCACTTGCCATCAATTTTGGCTCCGAGAACATCTTCTCTCGGGTATTTTTTGAGCTGATGCTCAAGTGCTTCAAAAACTCGGGTAATGTTCATAGTATTAGATTTAGTTTTTCATTATTGATTTGATCTTATTCATAATATCTTCAGTAAAATCATCCTTATGCAGAATGCCCAGGTTATGTCTGAGTTGATCCACTGAACTGACTCCAACCAGTATTGAGGTCACAAATTTCTGACTTTTCACCCAGTTCAGGGCAAGTTCTGCCAAACTCAGATTTAGTTCAGAAGATAAGTTTTTCAGCTCTTTAACTTTGTTCATTATTTCGTTTGTCAGCTGCTCTTTTTGAAGGAATCCATGTGATTTTGCCGCACGTGAATCCGGGGGAATGCCATCGATATAACGATCTGTTAATATCCCTTGTCCGAGAGGTGAAAATGCAATACATCCGATACCTTCTTTATCTAAAACACTTGCCAGTCCTTCGTTTGCTTCAGGCTGAACAAGTGAAAACTTAACCTGATGAATGAGGCAAGGGGTTTTATACTCTCTTAGAATCTTTATAGCTTCTTCTGTTTGTTCCGGAGGATAATTTGAGATTCCGGCATATATAGCTTTGCCTGATTTAACAGCATGTGCCAGTGCTCCCATAGTTTCTTCCAAAGGAGTTTCAGGATCGAAGCGATGCGAATAGAAAATATCCACATAATCCAGATCCATCCTTTTGAGACTCTGGTCTAGAGAGGCCAGTAAGTATTTCCGTGATCCCCATTCTCCATACGGACCAGGCCACATAAGGTATCCGGCTTTAGTACTGATAATAAGCTCGTCTCGATATCTGGAAAGATCGCTTTTGAAAATTTTTCCAAAAGTACTTTCTGCGGATCCCGGAGGGGGACCATAATTATTGGCCAGATCAAAATGATTTATCCCGGCATCGAAAGCATCCAGAAGAATTCTTCTGGCAGTGTCCTTAGAGTCAACATCTCCGAAATTATGCCATAATCCTAATGAAATCAATGGTAGCTTCAATCCAGAATATCCGCATCGGCGAAAAACCATTTTGTTATACCGGTCAGAAGCAGCTAAATAATGCATATATCCAAAATAAATTTGGGAACTAAAGATATAAAAAGAATATAATAAAGAGTATTTGTCTTTCTTTGCTGTGAAAAGCCTCTGACTAAAATTACTAATATGGTGAAAATTAGTTTTATACTACATGGGAAAATTCGGGGAAAACAAAGTCTGCTCACTGAGATTGACCAGATCTTTAATCTGAATTATGAGGTGGCCTATTATGAAACCAGAAAAGCCTATCATGCAGAGGAGTTAACTCTTCAGGCATTGCAGGATGGATGTGAATATTTGATTGCCATTGGTGGAGATGGAACCTTAAATGAAGTGGTAAATGGGTTCTTGCATGCAGGAGGGAGATCAAAATTCTCAACCGTTTTTGGTGTGCTGCCCTGGGGAACAGGTAATGATTTTGTCAGAAGTATCGGGGTTGATAAGTCAGTTGCTCAGCTTCTGCAGTTAATTGAGAATAAGTCGGTTAAGTATATTGATGCCGGTAAGATACTACTTGATAATCCTGGAGAGAAAGGTAGTTTGCGGTATTTTGATAATATTGCCGATCTCGGAATTGGGGCTGATGTGGTAGCCCTGATTAACGGGGTGCACCGTAGGAAGAAAATATTGGGAGGAACGCTGATCTTTTTCTTTACTGCTCTGAAAGTATTCATGACCTACCGGCATAAGAAAGTACGGGTGTCGTGGGAGGGGTTTAACTGGGAAGGGCCGCTTCTTTCTCTTGTAGTGGCCAATGGAAATTTTTTCGGTTCCGGGCTAGGAGTTGCTCCGGATGCATCACTGCATGATGGAGTTTTTCAGGTGGTAATTTTAGGGGATGTTTCAGTTTGGGATTATCTGAAAAATTATGGAAGATTGAGAAGGTCTGAAAGGATTATTCTTCCGGATATGCATTATCTGGTCTCTGACAGGGTAAGAGTTGATACAGAGATATCAGGGATTAATGCGGAAGCTGATGGTGAAATCATCGGCCAGGCACCGTTGGAATTTAGATGTCTGAAGGCAGCGTTGCCGTTCTTAGTGGCGGATTCTTAGTTTTTTATGATTGTGAATTTTTGTTCTTGAAGTCTTGTTTTGTGTTTGGGTTCCAGTCTGCATATTCTTCATGTTTGCGGTATTTGTATATGTGAAGTTTATTCCCATTTGAATCATACTCCCATTCATGTTTCACATAAGGATAGCCAAGAACTCCCGTATTATAAATTTCATGATCAACCTGCTCGATTTGCTTACGAGGATGGAATCCTGTTCGCTACTAATGCTATATTCAACAATGGAGTCTAATACCCGGGTAGGATTTTGTGCATGAACATATATTATGCAAAATGCATAAACCAGCCATAAAAAAGCAGTTCTCTTCATTTGTGTTTTAAGCTTAACTGGTGGGGGACATCCAAAGTTAAGTAATAATCTCCAGAACTATATACTCTTCAAGCGAATAATCATAACTACTGGATTGTCATCTGGTTCCAAAGAATCAATCAACTGCAGTAAGGCCTTTTGTTTTTCTGGATATTTTGCCTTTTGAGAGGCATACAAATCGCGGTTTTCAATTAAATCCAGAGCATTGAGTCTTTGATAATAATATTCCTTGTCATGTGTATGAACCCAAAAAGTCGGACCTCCATCCAGGTCATTTGTGAAACCACGACCTTCACTTTCTGAATCTTTCACAAAGTGTAACTAATTCGATTCTTTATCGAAAAAGCCAGAATGTGACTCATGATTCAGGCTGTAGCTAATTTTTAAAAAGTTCCCGATTTCACTGCACCCAACACTTATAATATAATCCTTACTCAATTCACTGAACCGGAAGCCTTTTCCTCCTTCCAGGTATTTATGAGGGAGCTTGTATTTTCCTAATTCAAATTCTGCAAAAGGGATCATATGACCGTCAAGATCAACTTTGTATACAATATCACCTACGAAATTTGCTAAAATAACATCCCCATTAATAATAGGATTAAAACCGGGTGTAAAGCTTGTACTGCTTTTAGCGCCAAGAAGCTGATTATGTCCTTGAATCTGATGCTCCATTTGACCTTCCGGGCCAAGAATACAAAGTGGATAGAAGATATCGTCTTGATAATTACTATTTGTTGAAACAAGCAATCGCTGATCAGGTAAAAGACAGAAATTAGAACTTCTATGCTCTAATTTAATGTCCCCAAGAAAATCTCCGTTAATGGAAAACTTAAGAATCATTCTTTTCTCCCTGTGTAAGATATAAATCCATTGATTGATCTGATCTACCTGACATCGGTATGCGCGCGTATACTCCTGAGGTCCTTGTCCGAATGATCCGATTGTTCGGATAAACTCACCTGTTGTTACAAAAATCATAATGGGTTTACGCCAATCTGAAACTACAAAAAACTCACCAGCTCGTATGATATTTGCATAGGCTATCATGCCATCGGGATGATTCTCCAATTTGACATATTCCACATCTTCTGCGACTTCTGATAAGTAGAATTCTTTATATTGATTCATACTCCCGTATAAGTCAATCTCATAAGGTTTACCCGTATTCTGGGCGAATAGAATGACAGGGAAAATCAATACTAATATCAGATTAGAAACTTTTAGATAATTCATGAATAAGACAAATTTACTCATTAGTCTATTGAATTTCGTATTTTTGGAAAAGCATGAAGACAAAAGAACAAATAATTAGCTTTTTGATCGACAATAAGAATTACTTCAGGGAGAATTTCAATATTGTGAGGATTGGAATCTTTGGTTCTTACTCCAGAGGAGACAACACAACTACTAGTGATATTGATTTATTAGTTGAGTTTGAGGATGGTACAATCGATTTATACGATAAAAAGTGCAAGCTGAAAGCATACATTAAAGAAAACCTTTGTCTTGATGCAGACATTTGTAGAGAAAAGTATATCAAACCGAGGTTCAAAGCCTCAATTCTAAAAGAAGCCAGATATGCATATTAAGGATAAGAACAAGCTTGATTGCATTCTGGAGGCTGTTGAAAAGATTGAGAAATATACGGATGGATATACCAATGCCGACCACCTTAATGAAAACTCTATTGCATTTGATGCAACGATGATGAATTTTGTTGTAATTGGAGAAATGGTATCAAAGCTTAGTGATGATTTCAAAGATACCCATCAGGAGGTTGATTGGATAAAGGTGATGGGGTTTCGTAATATAGTAGCTCATGACTATTTTGGAATCGATGCTGAGGAGGTTTTGCAAATCATTCAAAACAAACTTCCCGAACTGAAGAGTTTTATAGAGTCGAAAAAATGTTCATTCGAATAAATCGAATTATCAATTCTTACGTATCATGCTGCAAGCCTTGTGTGGCAGATTGGCAAACCTTCAGATTATAATTCGTGCTGATGCCGAATTCACTTGTCCTGATTTTTTGAATTGATTCAAGAGATGGATCTGTGCTTCTGTGTTGGAGTCGCCAGCAACGAACGGTTGAAAGCATCAGAAACTCGGCAAAAACCAGTGTTAGAGTTGAAATCTATAAAGGCGCGTGAAATATGGATGCATTTTTTCATAATAGAGGAAATAGACAGCGTTGTTATGGACTGTAATTCTCGTCATTCCAGGGAAATTTGGTAAGGGTATAGCGGATTGTTTTTTTCCGGTTTTAGTGTCTAAAGGATGAATCGACCATCCTGCGGTTTTCCTTTCAAGAATGTAGACCTTACCAAAATTATTGTCGGTGAGAAATTTAATTTCCTTATAGTCAACATCCCCAAGCATTAGATCTTTATGAAAAGATATGGAGACAGATCCTGCGAATTTTCCCTTATGATCATAAATCAGTAGGGAATCTTTAAAACTGTTGACCACATAAAGGCTGTCATTTAATGAAAATATGGGGGTGCGAACCGGACTATTATAAATCCCGGAAATTTTGGTATTTGGCATAAAATACTTTTTTGTTTTTAGCTCAATCCACATTGATCTGGTCTTTTGATCAAATTCTTTGCGTATAGCTTCAAGTGAATCCACAATATGAGTAAGGAATTGTGGCCCGCTACGATTTTCGTCATAGTAGTATATGAAGGCCTCTTCATTTCGTTGTATTACATTCCGATAAACCAATTTGTTTGAAAACCCTGTTATTATTGGCTCCATATGGGCCATGAAATTTTTCTTTCCTGCCGAATATAATAGTTGGATTGAAGTTGAGTCTTTACAAAACAATTGGATAACGGAATCCCGTAGTACTAAATGAACCTGGCCAAAAGCATCTTTATACAATCCTTTCGCACCTTGAATAGGGATAGATGAAACAGTATCTCCTGATTGATTAGCCAAAAAAAGCCGGCCTTTATTAGCCTGGTTGTTTGTGTATCCCAGCATCCAGAGATGATGATCATCAAAGGCAAAATCCTGAAGTGAGAAATCTTTGTCTTTAGTCAGGATCCTCATTCTTTCTCCTGAGATAAGCACTTCCTCCAGATTACTGATCATCTTCTGAATTCGGATAACCAACAGGCCTTCAGGCCACTTTTGAATCTTAACATCTGACTGACCATAAGAAACATGGGTAATTCTTAATATTACAGGCATTTTATTAACTCCAATGGAGAAATATCCCAGTGAATCGGTAATTACTGCCCTCCCGTTAGCCAGCAGAACATGAACATCAGATAAAGGCTGACCTGTTTTTTCATCTATTATAGAACCTGAAAGTTGGTGGTTTTGGGAAAATGCATTCATCCCAAAAAACCAAATTATGGCAATAATCTTGAATCTGTGAATCATTGTTTAGTTCATTGTCTTGGGAGGACGACTAAAGGTAGAGATTTTTTTTAACTTTTAACAGGCTCCCGTCAGTTCCGCTTGTGTATTTGTGAAGGAATAGTCGTTGCTACAAATCTCCTTTTCCTCTAAACAGAAATATGTAATATCTTGAACCTAAAGTATTATGGCTTTTCTAAAGATCAAAATATTTGTACATTTGGTCTTTGAAAAGATCAGTGTAAATGGAAAAGCTTAGAGAAAAATCAATTAATCTGATAAATACTGTTGATAATACTTTTATTCGGGACTTTATCAGTACGATTGATTGGAATGATCGTTTGATTGGCATAAAAGGAGCACGTGGAGTAGGTAAAACAACTCTACTCCTTCAGCATATTAAAGAGAGTTTACCCATAGGAAGTTCACTTTACGCCAGCCTTGATGACATCTATTTTTCGGGAAACCTGTTAGTCGATCTGGCGGATGAGTTCGTTAAATCAGGAGGTGAGTACTTAGTCCTGGATGAGGTTCACAGGTATTCCAATTGGTCAATACAATTCATATATCCAAAAAGGCTATTACCCATTCTTCTTGGAAAATGAAGCAACCTACTATAACAAACTGCAGGAAATCATTAACGTAGTAATGGAAGTTGATATTCCTCAGGTATTTGAGATTTCACTTCAGAGTATAGGAAAAATTAAGAAACTATTATATGTGATTTCCCGTTCAGTTCCATTTAAGCCTAATATTCTGAAAATCAGTGAAAAGATAGAAGCAACAAGGAACTCTGTTAAAACATATTTGCATTACCTTGATAGAGCTCAAATAATCAATCTTTTACAAACTGAAACAAAAGGGGTAAGCATACTTCAAAAGCCTGAGAAGATTTATCTGCATAATCCCAACCTGATTTTTGCACTAGCGGCTGATAATAGCAATATTGGCACCCTTCGGGAAACATTCTTCTATAATCAGGTAAGCTTATCTGAGAACCTTACTTCATCAACAAAGGCCGATTTCATTGTTAATGACAAGTATACAATCGAAATAGGAGGTAAAAACAAGGGCAAATCACAGATTTACGGAATCAATAAGGCCTTCATTGCCAGCGACAATATTGAACATGGTTTCGGTAACAAAATCCCTTTGTGGCTATTTGGGTTCCTATATTAATCCAGCTTGTAATCTGGAAATATCCGATGCTTGAAACTCCCTGGCACAAGGACGATGGAATATTTGCATCTGAAAACCATATAATTTATTTGCTGAATAAAAAGCTGAATGCAAATATTGACTCCATTCATCTCTTCGTGAAACGGTTTGATTCTGAGCTTGAAATATATTCCCGAATTGTAAGAATAGGTCAAAGAAAGTTCGTATCGCCTCGTTCATGGGAAACTCAAATTGGTCTATACCGGAGTGATCCTTATAAAATCCGGTTTGGAGGGCAACAGTTATCAATTACGGTGCATATAAAAGAAATCACTATATCTATTTCTGATATTTATTCTGGTTGGGATGGCAATGTCTATTTTATGAGACCAGAAAGATTTATACAAAACCCGATTATAACATTAAAGAGCTGGCCAGTAAGCTGTATACTCCATCCTATATATCATTGCAGTATATTTTACAACAAGTTGGGGTCATTTTTCAATTTTCGCTTCTGAACTTTTCTTCTTCTTTTTGGTGGGCGGTAGATTGAGCTGGTTAGCTTCTCGTATTTTTTGGCAATTATTTTTCTTCTGATTTTCAGGGTGGGGCTTAATTCACCGCTTGGAATTGTCCAGTTATCTCCAACTAGTCTGAAGTCTTTTATTTGTTCAGTTTTGCCAAGGTTTTTGTTTAGTCGTGAAACCTCTTTTTCGTAGGCTTTAACCACTTTCGGGCTTTTTATCAGATCCGATATTTTTCGGAACTTAATTTTTTGGTTTCTGGCCCAGTCGGTGAGGTATTCAAAATTTGGGAGTATTATAGCTCCCGGGAATTTCTGATTTTCTCCGACAACCATTAGATTGTCGATGAGGTTGGATTTAACGAATACCCTTTCTATTGCTAATGGAGCTATGTATTTGCCTCCAGAAGTTTTAAATAGCTCTTTTATTCTTCCTGTTATTGTAAGGAATCCATCTTTGTTAATATTTCCCAGATCACCAGTGCAGAACCAGTTATCTTCGGTGAAAGCCCGAGCGGTTAATTCTGGTTCACGATAATATCCCAGCATTACATTCGGTCCTTTTACCTGTATCTCACCTTCTCCTGATATCCTTACTTTCACGTTTGGAAGAGGCGGGCCCTGAGTTCCTGCCTGGAAATTACCTGGTTTGGCAAAATGGTTGATGCTGATCATTGGCGAGGTTTCTGTCATGCCATATCCCTCATGTATCGGGAAACCGGCTCCCAGAAAAATTCTCAGCAGTTTTTCATCCAGAAAAGCTCCACCACAGGCAATGAATTTTTTTGCTCCTCCCATGGCTTTTCTCCAATGGATGAAAACTCTTTTATCACTTCGTGCCAGTCGTTTCCTTTTAAATTCTGTTGGGTTTTCCTCGTATCTCTCAGCCAGGAATACTGCCCAGTTGAAGACCCATCGCTGTTGGGGCTTTAATTTCATGGCATTCTCCTGAATTTTCTCAAATATCTTTTCCAGAACTCTCGGAACGGCTACAAAGCCTTGCGCTCTGGAATCACGAAGATCAGCAAGTACTGAATTCCAGCTTTCTGCGTAGTAAATATGCACTCCGGTGTATTGATACAAATAATTGACAATACGTTCAGTAATATGGCATAATGGCAGAATGCTAAGTGCCCGGTCGCCATTTTCCATTGGAAAAAAGCTTACTGCAGCCAGCATATTAGACAGGAGGTTCTGGTGTGATAGCATTACTCCTTTTGGCTGGCCAGTGGTGCCGGATGTGTAGATTAGGGTAAATAAATCTTCAGGGAGTATCTCATCTGCGCGCAGGTTCAATTCATCAGGACTGGCCAGGCTGGTTTTATCTAGCATCAGGCTCATCCAGCCATTGCAGTTATCTTCAGAATCGAAGCAATAAATCCCCTGCAGATCATTGATTTCTTCAACGAGGCCAGATAATTTTTTGAAGAGTTCTTTGCCAGAAACGAACAGAAACTTCACACCGGCATGGATTAGGATATATCTGAATTCTTCAATCGAAATGGTTGGGTAGATAGGTACATGAACCATGCCTGCCATTCCTGTTGCCAGATCGATAATATTCCACTCTGGCCTGTTATTGGAAATGGTGGCTATTCGGTCTCCTTTTTCGAGTCGAGTCATAAAAGCCCGTGCCATAAAATGGACTTCCTTCTTGTAATTTTTCAGACTGGTGTGCTTCCAGTTCTTAGCAGATCTGACTGCAAAAACATCCCTGTCGGGGTTCTGGTCAGGATAAACATCCAGCAAATCAAATATGCGGGAAAATTTGCTCAATTATTAGGTTTTGAAAATTAAGTTAAAAGCTTCATCCATAGCATTATCAAGGCCATCAGGGTTTTTGCCGCC
>JAYEFL010000342.1:0-1808 GCA_034658635.1 Bacteroidota bacterium
ACTTCCGGAGAATGGTTTTATTCAAAGGAATATTATCCAAAATCCATTCGTGGTTGATTTCATCGAAGCAGGATTTAATATCTGCTTCGAATACCCATTGTGCACAGGTTTTTCTACATAGCGACAAGAAGCATTGAGCAATTGCATCGGCACAAGAACGCTTAGTCCTAAAACCATAGGAGTTAGGATCAGCTGTTGTCTCTGCCATTCATGGTTGCGTACTCGAATGGGTGGGTGGCGTGTTGCTTGCAGTCCCATTCTTGGGACAACGATCACCATTGCCCGGCTGCAACAACGTGGCTACATCCCTTTTCTTGAGTATTATCTTTCTATTCGTAGTTTATGGTTAGTGAACCGCCCAGTACGAGACCCGTACGCTGGTGTGGTGTGAGAGCCTCATCCTGTCAGTTCTTACTGGCAGGACGGGCTACTCGATTGCCTGTAGTTTATTATGCTATTTCCAGTCCTGTCCTTTTTACTAAATCAATCAACGGTGAATTATCATTATTTAAAAATCTACCTTTACCAACAAGATAAGGCTCAATTTTAGAATTCACTTTTCTAGTCAAACTCCAAATTTTTCCAGTCAAGTAGTCATCCTCATTTTCTGTAACAATCATAATGTCAATATCGCTGTCATCAGTTGCTGTATTGGATAAATAGCTACCATACAAATATGCTTTATCAATTGTTATCCCTTCTGAGCGTAAAACAACAATATATTTCTTCAAAATCTCTATAATTTCTCTTTTAGCCATTGCAATAAGGTTCTAGTTTTTTCAAAGTATTCATTTACTTTAAAAATATCAGGTAGGACAGGGTCATAATCAGGATATCTACCTTGTAATTGATACTTCATCAAAATCCCCATAAATATTTCGGTTTCATTATCAAATACCAAGTCTGTTTTTTCTGATAAATAAATCAAGTTGTGCGACCTCGGGGCTACTTCTCCAGAAGTCTCAACAACATGGGCTTTAATAGCTTTCTCAATTACTAAATGACAGAAAAACAATCCATGTAAAATTCTTTTTTCTCGAATTAGCAATTCAGCTGTCAATAAATCATCATTAGCTCCCTTTGTCCAATACTCAATTTGTTTATTTATATTAATCATTTTTAAGTGTCTGAAAACTCAAAGTTACGAAAAACAATCAATGAACCGATTCAATTTTATATTGTTTCAATGTCAGTACAGCGGTCCGTGAAAATTGCAGGCAACCTCATAGTGTTTTATCCGACATCTTCTCTCAAAGATAGCGAATCAACTGAAGATCAATTGAGTTTGGCTGAAGTTATTTGTGATGATATTGTTTATGTCTGATAAAACTGAGTTGGACTGTGCTGCCGGGTCCTATGCACTTAGTATGGCACGGCTTCATAAGTGGGAGGTGTGTGCTGGTCATTTACAAAGAACTGGGGGTGATATGTCAGAGCCTGTCCCCATGTGTGTAAGAGGCTTACTCCGCCTATAGATGCTCCATATTCTGAAGGCCACCTGGATGCATGGTGAACGGCTTTAACCTTTCTTGTCTCAGAGTTAGTCACATGCAGATAGATTGAGGTCGTCTTTAAAGCCTTGTGTCCCATTAGTTGCTGAATAACCTTAGGGTTTGCACCCTGTTCGAGTAAGTGAGTGGCAAAACTGTGGCGTAAACAGTGGAAATATGCGGGCTTGGTGATCCTTGCCTGAAGATAGGATTTAATCTGCTCGCGGGTCAGTTTATCTGGCGTGATGTTGTAATGCTGTGAGATCCTGGAAATGGAGCTCAGATAATTGCGAATCGTTCTGGGACTGTAATTGCGAA
>JAYEFL010000343.1:0-8105 GCA_034658635.1 Bacteroidota bacterium
TAGAGAAATAGTCACTTGAACTTGTTAAATTCAAGTCGCCCTGATTTATGCTTTGTATAAAATCATTAAATGGTTTTGTGAAGTTTTTGGTTAACAGAATGGCTTTTAAATCTCCTTGATTCACCAAGGGTATGTAATAAGTATCAGGGTATAATTCAAAAAGTGAATTTTGAACCACAGATTCATATTTTAATTTATCTAATGTTGTTACATCGTTATTAATTGAAATGTTGAACGCCTGATTATCATTAGGTGTTTTGTTTATTAAACGATAAATACAAGTTCCCTGCAAAACATTTTCAAATACTTGCCCTTCTTTAGTAGGGGCAGTTTTTGGAAATTCTAATATTTCTTCTATAATAGTTTTACTTAATAACAATTCTCTTGTGTGAGTTGATGATAGATCACAGAGTAGACTGCTTTGGACAATCATACATGCAATACCAGTGTCATTCGTGATAAGGTTTTTTGATGATTCAACGAAAACCTTGTATAAATTTTGTTTTCCTTTGTCTTTGCCTTCTGCATAAGGAAATTGATCTGCACTGAACAAACCTTTCGGGACCTGCTTATAAGGCGGATTCCCAATAACCACATCAAAACCTCTTGAAATGTCAAACATCCATTCAGGATCGAAAAAGGAAGAGGAGGCATTCTGGTTATAGGGATCCCAGCTGGCCAATTTTAGAGCTGTGTCATTGGGCCAGCCACTTCGTACTAACTCTTCTGCTATGGCATTTCTTAGTTCTTCATCTTTCTGGCGGTATTTTAATTTGGTCTCTTTGGTGCGGGCAGAGAATAGCTTGTGGCGGATTCGCTTAAGATCCTTTTCAAATTCTTTAAGTTTCCCCGAATCGAAGATATTCAGGGTTTGTCCCGCTTCCGGTTTCTCTATACCAATCAAAGTATTGGCTGCCACAAATCTCGTTTCCAGGTTGGGCAGGGGACTGATCCCAAAATTAACCTTGTCGCGATTCACCTTTTGGTCCACTACCAGCGAAATAAAGAACCGCAACTTGGCTATCTGGGTGGCAATGGGCTGAATATCCACCCCATAAATACAATTCTCAATGAGATACAGCTTACGGGCAAAATCCGGATTATTAATGCCCTCATCAAAAGCATCTTCGATCTCAAGGAGTTTGTCCTGTCGCTCCTGTTTATCCTCAATGGAATAAGCCTCTTCCGTTTCATCGAGCGCTTTTTTGAGTTGTAGTTCCTGCCAGGTTTTATTTTCCGGATCCAGCTTTTGCAGGATGTGCACCATTTTCTGTAAAGCCCCCATGGGGAAGGCACCGGAACCACAAGCCGGATCAAGGATTTTGCATTGATCTAAATATTTAACGATAGTTGCAGAAGTTTCCGGGAAAACTGCAAAAGGATTCACCGGGTCATAAGATACCAAGTCATGCAGCAGCTTGTCCAGTTGCTCCTGGTTATCCTTAAACTCACCTCCGCCAGCGCTTACCTCCAGGGGAAGTTGTCCTTTTCTGCTCACATTACCCATCAGGTCGGTTTGGAGTGATCCTAATTCAGTAAAAATTTCAGGTGTATCCTGAATTCTTGTTTTCAGATGAGCTATCAAGCTTTCATCCACCATATAATTAACAATTTCACGGGGCGTGTAGAATGATCCGGTTTGCTTCCGGGCCGTAGTTTTGGTCTCAGGATTATAACTGGCCAACAGATTTTCAAAAACCTTACCCAAAAGTTCCGGATCCAGCGCCACATCTTCCTCAATGGGAGTATTCTCTGTGATAGTGAACTTGTAGGACTTCAGGATATTGATCAAACCTTTGACCGCAGTCTGTTTAACTGCTTTGGTTTTTATGCCCAACTCTGTACTTAAGTCAACCCGTTCATCTGCACCAAAAAACAGATAATCCGGTACGATTAGCTGTTCCCCTTTTGTCATATTGTCAGAGAAACCGTCTATGTACAAGTTTTTCTCGTGTTTTACATCTAAGCACTCAAATAAACCACCATTTAGAAAGGGTACAGTATTATTCATCAGCTTTAGGAATGCCTCAGGGTTTTTGAAATACTTTTCATACCGGTACATCCAATCATTTCCCCTGTCTTGCCCATAATGATTATTTAGCCTGAATCTTCTAGAACGTTTATCGAGATTATCTTCTTGTATTGGGCAATTTAGTGATGCGAAAAACAGGTTCTGCAAAATAGCTTTGTAGTAAATACTCTCCTTATTGGCTGCAGTAAAAAGACCTTCCTCATGGATGGGGGAGATGTTTTTTAAAATGTCCTTTTGCAGAGAATTCAGATCAAAGAGTTCTTCTGGTATTAATCCCTTCTCCTTGATAAACCAGGTAAACAGTAATCGGGTCAGTAGGCGGATTACATTGGTGGCGTTATGTTCCTGAAGAAGCTCTTTCAGTTTGTTGTCATCCTGTTTACCAGTCTGCTTAACTACATCCTTCATGCTTGGTTTAGATGGAAATGTGACATTTTTAAGGGCCCAGAAATACCAACTGGAAAGCTCTCTATAGAATTTCTTGTTTAAAATGTTGACATTAAAGACCCCCTGCCAATACGCATACAATTTGGCGAAGGAGTCAATTGCTTTTGTGCCCGTTGTTGGGATTTGCAACTGGGTGATAATTCTGATGTGGCCGCTATGAGGATTATTGATATCAATATCTCGCAGCAGGGCAACCTTGCCGGCTTTTTCACCTTCCCGCCAGGCTTGTTTGTAGGGCAGTCTCTCAGTATTGGCAAAGGCCAGGTAATCCGTATTACTATCCTGGTATTTAAAAACTAAAACAACCGGTGTGTAGTAAAACTCCCGGTTAAAAGCACGTGATATTTCAGCTAGCTGGGAACGGGTTGGCAATAGGTTATTTTCCCTCTGATTCAGAGTTATTCCGAAGCAGAGAATTCCATCATAGTCTGATCTGATCTGCCCAATTCCCAGGCTTTGATTACCTTCAAAGGCAGCATCATCCACCATGCCCACGAAATAAACATCATTCATGAGTCTGAAGGTTGAATTATCCTTATATGTGTCTTTCAGGATTTCCTGTGCCGTAGTTGGTTCATCAGTCATATAGTTCAGCGGGACATGCAGGTATTCAAATAGAACCTTAATGGCTGGTAAAAATGAGCGGTCTTTAAATTGCGTGAGATTCATTTAGTTTAACTCTTTTAGTTCTTTCTCGATGTATTGCCTTAATTGCTCAGTACTGGGTAGCTGCAATAGATACTGTTGTACAAACAAGTTTTTATCCATCCCGGCTGTGGCATATTTTACCAGAGCCTGATCTTTCTCGGCAACCAACAGAATACCTACAGGCGGGTTGTCTGTTTTTTCACAGATTTCGGCCTTATAATAATTCAAATAGGTGTTGAGCTGTCCAATATCACCATGTTCAAATGCGCCGATTTTTAACTCTAGCAATACATGACATTTCAGGATGCGATAATAAAAAAGCAGGTCGATGAAATAGTAGTTTTCACCTATCAGGATACGTTTCTGTCGGGATTCAAAACAAAAACCATGACCCAGCTCAATGATGAATTGTTGCAGATGATCCAGAAGAGCCGTTTCAAGATCCGACTCTTCAACTATTTCTGGCTTATTGAGATCGAGAAATTCCAGGGTATAAATGTTTTTGATGATGTCTTTGGGAGCTTGCGGGCTGGTCTTTTCTTGAACCAGTTTTGCTAATTTTTCAGGTTTCTGGGAAAGACCACTGCGTTCAAAGTATTGGCTGGCGATCTGTCTTTTTAATTCACGAACACTCCAGATACCCTTGATGCATTCAATTTCATAGAAAGTCCGTTTGAGGGGATTGTTAATTTTGATCAGTTCCACCAGATGTGTAAAAGACAAGCGTGCTAGAAGTTTCTCCGGTGGTACTTGAGGCTGAGTACCGGATTCAGAAGCCAATGCATTCCGAGTTGGGGTTGCCAGAAGTGGCTTTGTTTTTGATTTGCTTTTTTGGGTCAGTACCCCAAGAATTTCTTTGGGGAGTTGGTTGCTTAAATTTTGGGTCAGCGACCCAAAAATTTGTGGATATGCATTGTAAAACTGCCTACAGCGGGACAATTCGGGGGCTGTTAACCCTTTTAAGCTGATGCTGTCCGCTATTTTAGCAAGGAGCCCCTTGCCATATTCAGCCCGGTCTTTGCCATTTTGCTCGAACTCAACAATATAATATCCAATCAGCCAATTGCGGATAGTCAGTGCCTGATTAACGGCATTGGCCGCAGAAACCTGGAGATGATGATGAACACCTTCGATAGATGAAATGAGCTGATCATAATTGTTCATTATACGGAAACCAGAAGCCAGGTGATCAAATCAAAGTTTTGAAGCTGGTATTGCTCATCCACCTTCACATTCAGCTTCACTCTTTCTATGGCTGACTTGTCACCTCGGCGGAGTTTAGACAAAACATCTTTAGTCTCTTTACCCATCAACTTCCTGGTCGTTCCATCTTCCTGCTGCACAATTTCAACTGCTTGGGTATCTAAAAATGATTTTAGCATAACAACCAGATTTTGAATGGCCGAGTCATCACCCTTATCGATGCTCTCTGGAACATAACGATCTTTGTCTTTATGCCAAGTGATGGCATCAAGTACTTCCTTGTGGTTTATTTTAACTGAGCGTCCCTCATTATTGATATAAATAAGATTGAACGACTGATACTCGTGTTCCTGTACTTTTTCTGGTCTGGCCGGGTATCCCAACAAAGCAATGATGCCCGATTCCGGACAGATCTCTTTTTCAGCCTTAAAACCGGAATACACACCCTTTGGCATCCGTTGATATTTTGCTTTGTCCTGCATGAACTCTTCGAGCAGATCCTGGCGATAACTTTCTAGAGAAAGGTTATCAAAACCCAGTCCCTGATCACTAATCTCTATATCCTCCCAAGAAGTTTGCATTTGTTCCAGCATACGAGCTTTCTGGCGATTTTCAAGCTTTTCATCCTGAGCCATCTCCTGGAAAGTTTTTGTGAAATTCAACGGTACTTGAGCACCAGCCAGTTTCATGGCCACCATTCGGTGTTCAATTCTACCTTGTAAATCCAGGTAGCTGTTGATGTTATTCGAAGGCCAGAAATTAATGCCAAATATTTTTTTGTTGGGCGATCCCAGTCTATCAATACGACCCATGCGCTGGATAATACGCACGGGGTTCCAATGAATATCATAATTGATGACCATATCTGCATCCTGAAGGTTTTGACCTTCACTCAACACATCTGTGGTAATTAAAATATCAATGGGGTTTTCCAGTTTCTGATACGTTTTGTGATGGTTTTCTGCAATCCACTTAACCCAATTTACATATTCTGCCTGACTTCCTGTCTGGACTTCAAAGTCCCATTCCTTTTCACGAAAAAGCTTGGTATACGGTGCAAAACGCTCGAGAATCGGTTCGAATTGTCTGGTTTCCTCGGTTGAATCAGAAACTTTTGAACTGCTCCCGGAAACCATAGCTAATTTATTGTAGCCTCTTGCTTTCAATTGATCAAAGAGATATTGAGCTGTATCGGTATAAACTGTGAAGATGACTAGCTTTGGGTTCTTGTTGTTGGCGCCGACATTCCGCTTTAACTCAATTTGCTCAATAAGAGCCTCGATTTTATTGTCAGCAGATTGATGGTTACCAGGAAATACAGTTTCTTTGTAAATACGTGCTTGAAATTTCTCCAGATTGGTAAATAAATTATCTAAAGCATCAATATCTATCTTTAAGTCACTTTTATAACTCTCAAGATTGCCTGCAGCAGCAATTTCACTTAGCCAAACGATCCGTTTCTTACCCAGTGTAAACTCTTCAAACTCTAATTCAAGTTCAGCATCCTCTAATAATCCGGGTTGCTCCACCTGTACATCAGCGTTTCCCTTAACTTCCAGATAGGCTTTGATTCGATCCAAAACGGTCTGGTGATAGGCTTTGATTTTGCTAACCGTCATGTAAAAGGAATACCAGGAAGACTCCAACCTCTTCACCAGGAGGATATACATCATTTTTACGAGAAATCGGTCCCTTTGTTTTTCATCGTGTAGAACATCTTTTTCCTCCTCCTTTCCCTCCAAATAATAAGAGGGCTGATAGGCTGATAGCATCGGTGGAAAATGATCGAATAACTCTTCAAATGTTTCATAATTTCCTAGTTCCTGAGGTGTAACAAAAAGGTTGGTCGGCTTTTCTTTCTCTGGAAATTTGAAACTGTTCTCCCCTCCCTCGATCATTTTTCTGGTTCGGGCTATTGTAAGGGTGTCAGTTAGCTTAAAGAACTCATCGGGCAGCTTTTTAATGAAATCTGAAATCTTCGGGTTATCTACTCCCCTCCAATCATTAAAGGCTTTTTGGGCTGCTCGGAAAGAATAGTCTAAATTTCTGACGCCTATAGTTTCTTCATATCCGTGCACATTTCCCTGTATCATCAATTTGAATTGATTTCTTATATCATTGAGTGAATTATTTATTGGCGTTGCCGAAAGCAGTAGAATTTTAACATCCTCATTCGGTTGCAGGATCTGTTCCATGAGAAACTTGTAACGATTAGATTTGTCATTTCTGAGGTTATGGCTTTCATCAATGACAATTAATTTTGGTTTTTCATTGGTGAAATATTTGTCGGCTCGATCATCATATTTTTCCATTCTATCCGGATGCATATCAGTATGGAAGCGCATAAAGAAGTCAAACTGATCTTTTTCAAATTTTGATTCCTGGTGCCTTCGGTATCGTTTCCAATTATACTCAAGTTTCTTGGGACAAAGCAGTAAGACTTCACGACCCTGGAGTTGAAAAAATTTAATTACAGCCAAAGCACTCCATGTTTTACCAAGTCCGACTGCGTCTGCCAGGATTGCACCGTTGTATTTTTGAAGCATTCGGATAAGGCTAAGAACACCTTTCTTTTGAAAATCATACAGCGCCTTGTAGATTTGCGAGTTCTCTAGCCTGCCAACTTGACGGTTGAAATCAGGGTCGTTTTATTATTAGAGAAATTTGTAAACAAAAACATAGAAAAGTATATTATAGTAAATTTCTCTAGGGGTGTATTTAATAAAGATATCTTCTATCTCACGAATCAAGTACTCTTTGAAATCGATCCTGGTTTTGCTGCCATCTTCATGAACAATGGTCTTCTGTTTATGTGCTTGGGGTTTTTCCCAAAGAGATTCAAACCAATCTACCAGTTCCTTGTACTGGAGGTTGTTTCCCGTTTCAGCTATATTTAACTCGACATTATTTGTCTTCTTCAAACCGATGCCTGCTTCGGTAAGGTTTGAACTACCCGAAATGAAGTATTTGTTCCGGTCATCATTAGCAGATGGATTAAACAGGTAGTTTTTTGCGTGACAGAAATTAGGCTCGAGGGTTTTAGCCAACACTTTCTCTTGCTTGAGAAATCGTACAACTTCTTGAGCGGCTCTATTCAAGCGCAAGGCTGCTTCAATGGTGATATTTTCATTTAACAGATCAAGGGGTCTATTTTCATCTAAATCAACATTAACGATGTCACCTAAAATTAAGCGAAACTGGTCTATCTTTGAATTTATATTCCCTGATACATATGCCATCGCTCCAATTGTGAAGTAACCGGTTACAATATCCAGTTTGCCCTCTTCGGTGTACCGGGCAATCCATTCATGGACTTTTAGATTTTCATTTTCGTTATCTAAGATCATTTTTCTGTTACTTCTAGTTTTTAAGGTTGTAGTGTTTCACTATTTATGACATACAACGGTTTGGCTATGCGTAGTGCGGGGCGTTAAAACGCCAAACTTTCATATTATTACTAAAATTATTTACTTGCAAAACTTGCTGATTATCAACGTAACACCACATTACGTATAGCCTTTGTTAGCGGTTTGTTGTTATTCATCCTCTTTTTTTTCAATCAGATTTTTCAATTCTTGTTTACTCGGCAAAACTGTCTGGTATTTACTTGCAAAAATCTGCTCATTATTTTCAGGTAAAGTAATTTCCACAAGCGTTTCACTTTTGTCTTGACATAAAATTATTCCAACTGTTTTATTTTCATCGTCTAATTTTATAAATCTATCGTAATAATTTACATACATCTGCAACTGTCCAATATCCTGATGACGTAATT
>JAYEFL010000344.1:0-26555 GCA_034658635.1 Bacteroidota bacterium
TATCTACAACATTACGTCCTGTGCCGTGACCTTCAACACGAGTTACCTTTGGTGCATCACCAAAAGATCCCTGAATCAAGGTTCCTCCATTCTCAGGTTCAATCTTATGTGGGATAACTTCGTATACTTTGATTGGTCCACCAGCACCCTTCCTACCAGCTTTATAAGGAGCTCTCTGTCCTTCAAAAGAGTCAGGATTATTCTGATCATACTTCATGAAATTATTATAAGCATAAGCAACAGCTACATAATAATATCTTTCATTATTAACCAGAGTACGAATACCACTTGCAAAAAGGTCTTCCTCAACAACAAAGGTAT
Organism: Bacteroidota bacterium; assembly: GCA_034658635.1. GTDB lineage: Bacteria > Bacteroidota > Bacteroidia > Bacteroidales > UBA12481 > JABHCC01. The sequence goes on from JAYEFL010000344.1 coordinate 322, forward strand.
GCTCAATACCCTGATCAGCACCAGTAGCTTCAACAACCGGGAAGTTAGCCTCTATATCAGTATTCCAGTAGAAATTAACTATACGGTCAATTCCATCACGTTTATCACACTGGAAAATCATACGGGCGTTATTAGAATTGTGCTCAGTGGCATCAGTAATCGATACTGTATGATCTTTCAATTGCCATATCTGATATCCCTGGAAAACATAATTAACATCACAATCAGGTTTTGAAGAAGGACAAACAATGAAAGGATCTCTTTCAACATATTGCTCAAGGTAATTATTTGAATTAGGCTTATTCCAGATATGGAAAATCAATTTTTGATCTTGTTCAATAACCGTCAGCTCAGGAGCATCTGGTCCGTCAACAACCTGAAAGCAATTCTCAAACAAACGCTGTGCTTTTTCATCACTTTGCAGCATCTTGTCTACTGAAGCAAGCAAACCACCTTCATATGATCTTGCCCAAACAACACCAATAGTAATATCATTAATAGCACCAGGCTCAAGAACGAAAGGTCCTGAAGACTGAACCAAACGGCGGTCAGCAGGAGCATTTCCTTCAGTTTCTTCAGTCCATACAGGCTGAGGTAAACCACCTTGTCCCCATCCACATGGGTCAGTATCACGTGGGAACATAAAGTCGGAAACAGGACCTGTTCCACCACCGGTTGGATGACCGTTTCCGCCATAGCGCATACGCTCATTATCCTTCCAGTAGCCACGAAGATAGTTATAATGCTCAGGGGCAGATCCCGGGTCACCAGTAACACCACCACCATTGGTATAATATAAGAATCGACGCATTCCCCAACGCTCATTATCAACAACACCATCGCCAAAGTTCAAGCCATTGATGTTTCCATTCAGGATACACTCGTTACAAACCAGATTGCGCTTTTCATCATAAGAAGAACAATCGTCTATACCATTAGGATCCTGGTAAGGACCTTCAAAGAAGTCCATTCCAATTGAGGGTGCATTAGCTCCGTAAGCCCAGGCCTGGCCACTTCCGTCAACAGCCTCACCATTGTAAAAATAACCTATACCCTTAGTAACGTGGCATCCTGTATAATCATCAAATGCATAACCCAGGTCTCCATCAACATATACTCCAAAGTAGGTCTCGATCAGAGTATAAGTAGACCGGTTGATCAGTGCATAATTATAGAAACTCATGTCGTTCATAGCATCATTGGTAGAAAACTGGAAGGCCTGCGCCCTGATTTCCATACCAATTGCTTCACCGCTAGGACCTGAGTGAGTATTACCTCTATCATTATATACCCACCATGCTGTACCATCACCATATAAACGCGGACGTCTTAGCTCACGGGTAGTACCGCAAGGCAGAATACCATCTAAATCATAAAATGGATAATCGCCATCGGCAGGATTATAAAATCCATCATCATTATTATCCCAGAAAGGAGCCAGGTAAAAATCATACCCTGCGGAAGCATCCGCATGTGCCGGCCAATCCAATATTATCTGGGGAATAGCATAGCCTTCGAATTCCAATCCACGATCAGCGGCAGGAGTATTATACCATGCACGGAAAGCCTCAACCTGGTAGCGAGTAATCTCGAAGGTACGGTCATATTGATAACACACCTCGACATCAGTTGTACCCCGAGCATCACCCTGCATAAGCAGCGGACCAGGCCAGTAGTTACGAGCACCAACAAACCTAACAGCAGTCAGCTTCAACTGTCCGTTAACATCGGTACCGCCAATCCAGATACCACCTGCATAAATTGAGGTTTTACCTGAGCCCTTGGGAATTTCATACCCTGAAGAACCACCGTCGATATCTGTCCACATTACACCGGTCAGACGAATGAAGGTACGCACATTATTCAGAGAGATCTCAGTCACATTAGAACCAAGTGCACAAGCAGCTGACATGGATTTCAAATTCCTCACATCATCACTTGAAGCAGCTCCAACGTACTTTTCTGCAAAGCCTGCACTCCCAATCAGAAGGGCAAGAATTGTAATTGAAATATACTGTAGTGTTTTTTTCATTATATCACTTTTTAATTACGCTGGATGATTAAAAGTTCAGAGTTAAGCCCAAACGCATAGTTCTTGGTCCGCTAAAATTATTAGTACCAAGCATGGAGTAATAATAGTACATCCTGTAAGACTCCTCATCAAGCTGACTTTGGATATTTTGCTGCATTTTAGGCGCAGTCAGGTAACCGTTATCAAACGGATCTCCGGTTGCTGAATAAACACCATATACATTTTTTGTATTCAGCAGGTTGTCAACATCCAGATAAATATTGATTGAATATTGTTTACCTGAAGAATTTTTTGAATTCAGAACAATCTCTTTATCAACACGCATCTTGATGTTGGTTGTCCAAGGTAAACGAGAACCATTCATAGTACCTTTCAGTCCGGGTTCGCCTACACCGCGACTTCTGGAATACGGATAACCAGAACCTGTAATAACAGAAAAGTTGGCACCTGCATTGGCAAGAATGTCTTTTCCAAAGAGTTGAGGCCCGTTATAAGCTTTACCATCTGCAAAGCGGAAATCCAAATTAAGATTTACCTTATGTCTTTGATCCCAGTTCAGAGGTGCCAAAATTCTAAGGTTTGGCTGGTCAGTACGAAGCAGACTCAATTGCTGTGAAGCGCTGGAACCTGTTCCAAAAGCATACGCCAGTGTATAGTTTAATCTCAATGAAATATTACCGGTTCTTCTCAGGTCATAAGAAACTGAGAAACCTTTAGAAGTACCAAAGTCAATATTTCCATAAGTGAAGTAATTTACAGGGAAAGCTCCGAGCATTCTGATTGCCTGTTGCATATCACGTTGCTCACGATAGTAAGCAGCAATCTTCAGAGATGAAGAATTGGTTAGCTTTTGCTGGAATCCTAACTCATAGTCAATAGTTTTCTCAGGAAGCAAATTTGGATTTGTCATAGTTGCACCTGGTCGTTGCGCAAGGAACAGATACTGATCAGGGTTAAAAGAACCACCCGGACGCTTTGAAAGAACGTCATAATGCGCAAAGAATAAGGCTTCATCAGAAATAGGAAAGGAGAAAGAGATACGTGGCATAACCACCACCTGAGGAGTATAATCTTCGAATGCATCAGCTGTAATCTCATTAACCTGAACCTGATCAGGATTTACCAGATAAGGAGCTACACCTGTTGAAGAAGCAATCAAATCAGGATCCTGTATCTCAACACCCTGAGCATTATACCACTGATCAGCATCACGATAACCATTAATAGTTGACGGATCTGAAGCATCATCAACATAAACGACGAAATCATCGCCCATATTTGTTGGGTGCGAACCACCAGGGTTCATACTGCCAGCAACATCACTAACCTTTTTGGTCAGGTATAAAGAATAAGGATCTGATAAAACGTGCGTGTTGTTGTCAAAACGGTCAACACGAACTCCAATATTGAAGATCAGGTCGTTGAATGCAAATTTATCCTGAATATAACCAGCAGCATAAATCGGCTGACTCGGAGCGATCAAACGCTTATAGAATCCATTTTCATCTTTTTCAGTGAAATAGTCCTCAAAAGTTGGCTTTTCAGTCAGACGATTACCATACAAGTCGTATCCTCTGTATCCAACAATTGGTGATCCCTGGTTCAACAATTCATCAGGAGCAAAATAAGTAAGATCAAATTCGCTTGGATCTAAGGCCCAGATATCAATCCAGTCTGTTCCGTTTTTGGCCAGACCAAGATGCTCACGAAGCTTGGCATCAAACTGAGATTGATCACCTTCATTATACTGTCTGTTATATCGAATAGTATCCATGAAAACTCCATTATCATCATAAACAGGAAGAGGATTACTCCAGTCCAGGAACTCAATATGCTTGTTTGTTTGTTCACGGGCCAGATTCCACATGCCGAAGGCATTAATGTTCCAGCTTCTGTTATCTCGTTGCTCAAATTCAAAACCGAAAGAAATTTCATGGTCTTTTATATCAGCAGCACCTGAAGCAGAAATACTGAATCGTTTGGTATCTCCAAGTCCGTATCCGGTAATCTGGCGACCTGGCAGGTTGTAAAAGCCATAGGCAGTGCCAAGGTTTCCTCCATTCAGCAGGCCTCCACCATTAACAACCTGAGTACGGTTCTCATAGTGACCTACAGGATCATCAAAGAAACTGTAGTACTGAGAAGTATAGGCTGCTAATTCAGGATTATGCTCGCTTGGTGTAAAATCATAAAGAATATCTTTATAATTATTCATAACCCAGACACCATTTGGATAACCAGTAACAGTATCAGAGAATTCAAATGTTTCAATTTTGGTTGTTTCGAAGGTTCCTACATGTCCGTAATTCCATAAATCCGTACCATGACGCGCAGACTCATTCCATGACAATTGATGCTCGTACAAAGCTTCGACCTTATAGTATGCATTTTTAATCAGAGATGCAGAGGCCTGGTCCTGAGATGGGCTTCGATCGCTAAAACGTTGAGTAAAGCGTCCCCATAAACGGTATTGGTATCCGTAATTACGTCCGTTATTCTCCCAGTTAAACATTGAGTTACCCCCATTAAAACCGGTATTATCATAAGCTGAAAAGAACCCACCAACAGTCAGTGTTACATTATCACTGGCGTTTAAGGTAAGTTTACCAGAAAAATGCATGTTTTTAGTACTGGTATTCTGATGCACCCAAGATCTGGTAAATGCAGTTGAATCAAGATATTCAGCAGCATCATGAACAACACCGGTAGAGCTTGGAACAATAGGGTTTTGAATCAGCTCGGCAATAACCTCAGGCTTGGCAACATACGTGTCAGTCCAGTGCCGCCGTGGATTACGATTGTAGGTAAAATCAGCTGCCACAAAGTAGCCCATAATTGTTTTCTTACGTCCGTCAGGCATCTTCTTTGAAAATAGCGGGCCAGAAAGGTTGAAGGCACCAAGGCTACGACCATAAAGGTCGAGCAACTCAGAAGTTTCAGCTTCCATCCCACCAAAGAAGAGAGGAGTAGCACCCTTTGTAGTAATACTAACGATACCTCCTGTTACGTCGCCATACTTGGCTGACATGCCCCCGGTAATCACCTGTACCTGTTCCTGGGCAGCCTTTGGGATACTTAAACTACCCAAAACACGAATACCGTCAACGTAAGTTACGTTACCACCTCGAGCTCCACGAATACTACCAACGCCATTACCATCACGGGAAGAAACCCCAGCAACGGAAGAAGCAATGGAAAGCACTGATCGTCCCGGCATTTTTTCAATATCTTCAGCAGTTACTGTTTCACCCGTCTGGGTGTTGTCCTTATCGATCAGAGGCACTTTATAAGCCACGATCTGAACCTCAGCCATCTGCTCTGTCTTGGTTAACAACTCTAAATCCATAAAGCGAATCACGTCAGCTTTCAACAATACACGCTCGGTCTCAAGAGCCTGGTAGCCCACAGCACTGGCTTTTACAGTCCATGTACCTGGAGGCAAAAGTTTGATCGTGTATTTTCCGTCAAAGTCTGAAGCGGTACCGCCTAAGATGGTTTCACCACTGGTGACTACCACGTTTGCAAACGGGATAGCCTCCCCGGTGCTCTTGTCTCTCACTATCCCCTTGAGGGAAGTAGACTGAGCAATTGCACCATTCGCTGCTATAACAGCAAATACTAATAGGAGTAATTTTCGAAACATAATCAAGTATTTGTGATTAATTACAATATTTCCATAGCTCTACTTTGTAGAAGCCGTAAATGTATATATTATCACATGAATTTGCCAACAATTTGTCGACAAAAAACATGTTGTACAATAAGTCAAAAGTATTTGCGCTCTAAGATTGCAGAATATATGACTGCATTCCGAAGATCGAATTCTGAAACCTGCACCAACTCATCATCAGAATCATCAACAGGTTCTTCGAATTTATCCTTTGGCAAATCCTCATTTGTTTCCTCACTAACATTGTCAAAAAACGCCTCATCAACGCGGAGACTATCAGTAAACAAGGGGGGTGGGGCTTCTTGCGGGTAAGCATTATTGTCAACAGTGTTTTGATCAAATACACTGCTTTCATTCTGGCCAAAAAACTCTTCCAGCAAGCCGGGGGGAGAACCTCCATCATCATCACCATCCTCTTCAATCTCAGCCGAAATTTTCTGCGCCTGTGCTTTCTTTTTTTTGTTTGCTTGCGCAACCAAAAAGACCAAGCCGAGAATTATGTAGACAATGGTATCGATGCCGAAGTCCATGCTTTTCAAATTTAGTTCAAACTATTCGAATTACAAAAAAAATAATTTTTTGGAAATAATTAGCTATTAAAAGCGTTATTTTCGCATAATGTCAGCATTATTCCATCATCGTGTAGCTTTTCGGCTTCTGATTTCAGCCGCGTTTTTGCTTTTTGCTTCATCTTGCGGTCGTGAACAACAAATACCTGTTCCCTATGTGCCGGTGAATTATACCGTATATCTGAGTAATCCTTCCAATGACCATCTCCTTGTGCCTGGTGGATATCTGATCATTCCTGATCAGGGGAACCTGGGTATAATACTATATAGACGAAGCTTTGGTGACTCCAAAGATTTTGTGGCTTACGACCTGACTTGCACACATGAACCTGATGGTACCTGCGCAGTATTCGTTGATGATTCAGAATTCTACCTCGAATGCCCTTGTTGCGGATCAAAGTTTTCCATTTATGACGGATTTCCTACTCAGGAACACGGACCAGCGCGTTGGCAACTGAAAGAATACGAAACCTCTTTCAATGGAAATACGGTAAGGATTTATAATTGATTCGTGCAAAAAGGGCCGACACATTGGTCTGCCCCTACTTTTTACTTTTGCCCTATGCCTTATGCCTTAATACCGGTAATGTTCTGGTTTATAAGGACCCTCTTTTTTAATTCCCAAATAGGCAGCCTGCTCATCGCTTAATTTGGTGAGTTTTACTCCCACATGATCCAAATGCAAACGTGCCACCTCCTCATCTAAATATTTTGGTAAGCGGTACACTCCTAACTCATAATCCTTTTTCCAAAGATCAATCTGAGCAAGTGTCTGATTGGTAAAGGAATTACTCATCACAAAACTTGGATGTCCTGTTGCACAGCCAAGGTTTACGAGCCGGCCTTCTGCTAAAAGAATAATTGAATGTCCGTCAGCAAAATGATACTGATCTACCTGAGGCTTAATAGTTTCACGTCGTATTGCCGGATCATTATCCATCGGAGCAACCTGTATTTCATTATCGAAATGGCCAATATTACATACGATCGCTTTGTCTTTCATCTTCCGCATGTGATCCAGCCGGATTACATCTTTGTTTCCGGTAGTAGTAACATAAATGTCACCCTCATTCAATGCACTTTCTATAGTTTTTACTTCAAACCCTTCCATAGAGGCTTGCAGTGCGCAGATCGGATCAATTTCTGTTACTATCACACGGGCCCCGTAACTCTTCATTGATTTGGCACAGCCTTTCCCTACATCCCCGTATCCACAAACGACAATAACTTTTCCAGCCAGCATGATATCAGTTGCCCTTTTTATTCCATCAGCTAATGATTCACGACAGCCATATAGATTATCGAATTTAGACTTGGTTACAGAGTCGTTCACATTTATTGCAGGAAATAAAAGCTGATTATTCTCCAACATTTGATATAAACGGTGCACGCCGGTGGTAGTTTCTTCAGATACTCCCCTGACTTCACTTGCAATTCTTGTCCATTTGTCGGGATTTTGCGAATAGGTTTCTTTCAGGTTATTAATCATGGCAATAAAATCGGCCTCAGCATTTTCTTCCAACTTAAGCTCTCCCTTGCTTTTCTCAATATCTACCCCAAAATGGACCATCATCGTGGCATCTCCACCGTCATCAACAATAATCTGAGGACCAAGATCTCCCGGGAAAGACAGGGCCTGATTTGCACACCACCAATACTCATCTAAAGTTTCGCCCTTCCAGGCAAAAACCGGTACTCCTGCCGCAGCAATAGCAGCAGCAGCATGGTCCTGAGTGGAAAAAATATTACAACTTGCCCAGCGAACATCAGCTCCGAGTTCAACAAGAGTTTCAATCAAAACAGCAGTTTGAATCGTCATATGAAGAGATCCCATGATCCGGGCAGCTTTCAGAGGTTTGATTTTCCCATACCGAGCCCTCAAAGCCATAAGTCCGGGCATTTCGGCTTCTGCCAACTCAATTTCTTTTCTTCCCCACTTTGCCAGGGATATATCTTTCACTTTGAAATCCATGTTCATCTATCCTAAGTTTTAATATCGTTATTATTCTAAGAGCTGTAAAACAGCCAATGCATTTATCTTATCTTTCTCAAGCTGGGCACGAAGTTCATCCAGGTTATTAAATCGCATCTCTTCTCTCAGCCGCCGATGAAATGAGACCTTCAATTCTTCTCCATAAAGCTCTCCTGAATGGCCAAACAGATGCACCTCTATACTTTTCCTGCCAGTATTCTCAACAGTGGGACGGGTACCAATGTTTAACATTCCGCCATATTCTGACCCATTCCATTTAACTTTCACAACATATACGCCATCCTGTGGAATTTGTTTCCATCCTTCACAACAAGAAATGTTAGCGGTTGGAAAACCAATCTGTCTGCCTATTTGCTTTCCTGACTCAACATTTCCAAGAATAAAATAGGGATATCCTAACATCCTATTTGCAGATGCCAGATCTCCTGCCATGAGGCAGGAGCGGATAAAAGTACTTGAAATCCTGACCTCATCAGAGGTAAAAGAATCTAATCCTGATATCCCAAATCCAAACTGAGCAGCAAGCTTCTTAACCAATTCAAAAGATCCACCCCTTCCCTTCCCGAAACGGTGATCGTCACCAACAACCAAGTGCCTTATTCTCAGACTATCTACTAAAACTGTTTTTGCAAAATCATCAGCCGGAGTCTGAGCTAGTTCTTTATCGAAAGGTAAAACAACTAAGTGATCAATGCCTATATCTCTAAGAATCATCTCCTTCTCTCTTATACTCATTAACAACCTGAACTTTTTGTCATCCGGATTAAAAAACAAAAAGGGATGAGGCCAAAAAGTAACAACCATGGTGGGAGCGTTTATTGCTTTTGCCTCAGACTTCAACAAGGACAATAACTTCTTATGCCCCAAATGAACTCCATCAAACACGCCGATTGTCAGCGCAGGCTTCAAGTTACTCAGGTTCTCTAAACTGGTGTGTATCTCCACGGTGGTGCTAAATTTTGTACAAAAGTAAAAAAAAACAATACTTTTGGCAGAGAAATAAATCTTACAATAGAATATGAAAAAAATACTTGCAATTGCATTAGTAAGCCTTATTCTGATAAGCAGTTGGCAATGTGGACGTGATAAAAGCTTCACAGTAAGCGGGCAGTTAGTTGGAGCAGAAAATGACACGATTAGCCTTGAAGAGATGGGAGAAAAAGGGATTAATAGTATCTCAACCATTTTTGCGGATAATGATGGATTCTTCACATTCACTGACACAGCCGCAAATCCGAGATTCTTATTATTAAAAACCAGGAATAACTACATTTCACTATTAGTGCTAAACGGACAAAGCATTCAAGTGTTTGCAGACCTGGCAGATCTAAATGAAACATTTACTGTAGAAGGATCCCCTGAAAGTGAACTGATTTGGGAACTAAACAAGGAAATGCAGGCAGCTACAGTTATGTTAGACTCTCTAGGAACAATTTACGAAAGTCAGCAAGCAAGGGGAGTAGGACCTGATGCAGACACGTGGTTTCAACGTAAGTTTCAAGACTTGTTAAACCAACAAAAAGATTTTATCAAGGGGTTTATTAGTGAACATTATGCATCACCTGCCAGTCTGATGGCTCTTTCTCACCAGATTGGACGTCAGTCTGTATTAAATCCTGCAACTGATTTTGCCTATTTTGCAAAAGTTGACTCTGCCCTCACAATTACATATCCCGAATCCCGGATGGTTGCAACTTTGCACAATTGGGTTGTTGGGTATCAACAGCAGCAAATCATCAATGCTGCCCAACAGGGCTCCGCAGGCATAGGTGCAGAAGCACCGGAAATTAAGCTCCCGAACCCTGAGGGAAAAACCATCACTCTTTCTTCCTTGCGAGGCAAGTATGTTTTGCTCGATTTCTGGGCAGCATGGTGCAGTCCGTGTCGCAGAGAAAACCCTGCATTAGTAAGAGCATACGAAAAATTCAATCAAAAAGGTTTTGAAATTTACCAGGTATCACTTGATAAAACACGAGAAGACTGGGTAAGGGCGATTGAAACAGACCGATTAAACTGGACACATGTCAGTGATCTTAAGTATTGGGGATCACCCGTAGCAAAATTGTATTATGTAAAAAGCATTCCTGCCAATTTCTTAATCGACCCCAAGGGTGAAATTATTGCCACTAATCTAAGAGGAGCTGCTTTAGAAGAAATACTCAACGAGATATTTAAGTAACAGTGACCGGCACAAAAGTATATTTCATTTCTGATGCTCATTTGGGAACACCAGATCCTGAGAAAAGTCTGCAAAGAGAAATCAAATTGGTTCAACTGCTGGAGCAAGCTCGCCATGATGCTGCAGCCATCTATTTTCTAGGAGATATTTTCGACTTTTGGTATGAATACAAAAGTGTTGTTCCGCGAGGGTACACAAGGATTTTAGGGAAAATAGCTGAGTTATGCGATTCCGGACTGGAAATACATTTCTTTACCGGCAATCATGATATTTGGGTTTTCGACTACTTACCTAAAGAAACCGGTGTCATTCTACACAGACAACCGATAATTACTGAGATTCTTGGAAAAACTTTCTTTCTGGCTCATGGTGACGGGATTGATGAAGAGGATAAAAAATTCAGATTCCTCAAAAAGATCTTCACAAATCCTTTTCTCCAATGGTGCTTTTCGCGCATACATCCGAACTTTGCCTTTGGTCTGGCAAAAAGATGGTCAAAATACAGTCGCGATCAACAGCAGGTAGATCCCTTTAAGGGAGAAAGAGAACCTTTTGTTATGTATGCCCGGAAACACCTGATGGATCAGGGCTTAGACTATGTGGTGTTCGGACACCGGCATTGCCCTGCACATTACCCATTGAATTCATCAACAAACCTGATTATCCTGGGAGATTGGTTGTCGAATTTCACTATCGGGATATTTGATGGCAAAGAATTCCAATTGATAAAAGACGAATAAAACAAATAAGGGCAGACACATTGGGGCAAACAAATAAGGGCAGACACATTGGTCTGCCCCTACTAGGTTGATATCAATATTATTAATGGATTTTATTTCTTTATCCGCATTCCGTAGAATGAGCGGTAAACAAACACTAATCCAACAATCAGAAATACGAGTCCGATATATGGGGCCAGATTGGTAGCCCCTGTTTCTTCTGCCCGTATTATCATTTCGATAGAAATTTCTGCTGCCAGCAAACCAAATAAGGTTGAGAACTTGATAATTGGATTTAGTGCAACCGAAGAAGTGTCTTTGAACGGATCTCCAACTGTATCACCAACTACTGCTGCTTCATGCAATGGGGTGCCACTTTCCTTCAAGTCAACTTCAACTACTTTCTTTGCATTATCCCAGGCACCTCCGGCATTGGCCATGAATAAGGCCTGAAAAAGCCCAAAAATTGCAATTGAGATCAAGTATGAAACAAAGAAGTTAGGATCAAAGAATGCAAATGACAGTGTCATTGACATGATAACAATAAAAATATTCCACATCCCCTTCTGGGCATAGACAGTACATATTTTTACAACCGCCTTCGAGTCTTCTACATCAGCCCTTTCCTTATCAAGATTAATATGCTTCTTAATAAATTCCACAGCACGGTATGCTCCTGTTGTAACAGCCTGCATAGATGCACCTGAGAACCAATAAATAACGGCTCCCCCTGCAATGAATCCAAGAAGCACCGGTCCATCCGTCAGAGAAATATTCAGCATTCCTACTTTTTCGAGAATAAGAATAATTGAGAAAATCATTGTGGTTGCACCAATCACTGCAGTACCAATTAGCACAGGCTTAGCGGTCGCCTTAAAGGTATTGCCCGCAGAATCATTTGCTTCAAGATAATGCTTACCCATTTCAAAATCAGGCTCAAATCCGTAATCTTTTTTAATCTCATCCTCGATTCCATCAATAGATTCAATCTTTGACAAAGAGAAAACACTCTGAGCATTATCCGTAACCGGACCATAACTATCCACAGCAATGGTCACCGGCCCCATTCCCAGGAATCCAAAGGCCACTAGTCCAAAGGCAAAAATGGTTGGATAGTTCATTATGGCCTCCAACTCCATTGTAGAAATGAAGAATGCGACAAACATAAGGAGCACAAGGATCATTCCTTTCCAAAATGCTGCAAAATTACCTGCCACCAGGCCTGACAGTATATTAAGTGATGCTCCACCCTCGCGACTGGCAACAACAATCTCCTGCACATGTCGTGATTTAGAACTCGTAAATGCCTTGGTTAATTCCGGAATAATGGCAGCAGCAAATGTGCCACAGCTAATTATGGTAGCTAGTTTCCACCACAATCCATCACCCATAGTATCACCAATCAATGACCAGCTTGCCAGGTATGTTACTGCTATGGAAATTACTGACGTAATCCAAATCAGTGAAGTTAGCGGGTTCTCAAAGTTAAAATCTTTTGACTGTCCGTATTTTGCTTTACTATAACTGTGGTTAATCCCGTATGACAGCATTGAAGTAACCACCATCAGAAGTCGCATAGCAAAAATCCAGACTATCAGTGAAGCTTGAAATTCTACTTTCAGAACTCCCAATACAATAAATGCTATCAGAGCAACTCCTGTTACCCCGTAAGTCTCAAATCCATCAGCAGTAGGTCCAACACTATCACCTGCATTATCTCCAACGCAATCGGCAATAACTCCAGGATTTCTAGGATCATCTTCTGGAAGGTTGAAGACAATTTTCATCAAATCAGCCCCAATGTCGGCGATCTTTGTAAAGATTCCGCCAGCGATCCTGAGTGCACTTGCTGCCAGAGATTCTCCAATAGCAAAACCAATGAAGCATGCGCCTGCAGCTTCACCCGGAACAAAAAGCAGAATAACCAGCATCATGATAAGCTCAACGCTAATTAAAAGCAATCCGATACTCATCCCGGATTGCAGGGGAATAGTTACTATGTCAAACGGCTTGCCCTTCAGAGCAGCAAAGGATGTACGACTGTTAGCCAAGGTGTTAATACGGATTCCGAACCATGCAACACCGTATGAACCCAAAATACCTAAAACCGACCAAAACAGAATCAGAAGAACCTTTGGAATCTTCATTCCGCTCAAACCCAGAAAATAATAGGTGATAGCAAGGCCAATGATGACAAAAAGAATTATCAGAAAACGACCTTGTTGAAAAAGGTATGTTTTACAGGTTTCAAAAATAATTTTTGAAACATCTAACATAGACGAATGGGCTGGCATTTTTTTAATTCTGGTATACTGCCAAAACCCGAACAACATACCCACAAAAACAATAATCAGTCCATAGAAAAGCAACTCCCATCCGGTAAGAGCACCGTTAAAGAATGAAGTTTGGCTTAGATCTGGAACCTCGAGATCGGCTTCACCAGCCATGACCAGTACTGGGAATATTAATCCTAGTACAAGAAGAAGGAAAGAACGTTTTTTCATTTGTATTTCTTAAAATTTAAAAAATTCTCATCAAAAATAGGAAAGCCCAGCGGAAAAGCAAAAATTAGGCACATTAACACAGCATTAACATTTATCCCTCATTATTCACATTATTTAACACAAACCCGATGTAACGATTAGGTAGTTAGGGCGTCTTACTATTGAAAACAAATTTAAAACACAGGAGAAAAAAAAATGAAAACTCTTACAATAAAATTTAGCACACTAATAATTATCCTGGCTCTAACTATCGGAAACCAGATACAAGCCAAAGACATTTCATTTAGTCCGGATAAAAAAGAAACAGTAAAAGTAAAAATTCACCCATCACTATTATCTTTCATTGCTCAGGCATTTGATATCAGTGATTCTGATTTAATCGTTCTGCATAATCAGATGAAGGACATAAAGACCTTAACACTTGCTTATCTTGAACATGAAATTGAATTCACTTTAGAAGAAAATACCTTTGAAATAACAGGCTTGCATGAAGATTCCCAATCTCAACAATTAGAAGACTGGATGTTTGAAGAGTTATTCAGTGACGAGGAAGAAGAAGCTGTTCTTGAAGACTGGATGTTTGACACTGAATACTTCGATGGCAATGTTAAGCCTATTTAACACTCATTAAAACTATACAACACATTAAATTCTTTACTTTGAAGAGAAATAAAATACCATAGCTACAAGGAGTAAGTGTTTGTTTTTCGAAACAGATTGAAGGACCGGCCGAAAGGCTGGTCTTTCTTTTTTTTATGCTCCCCACATCTCCCTGTCAAGTGTACGATAATTCACAGCTTCAGCTACGTGCTGCACCTGAACAGCAGCAAAGCCCTCAAGATCAGCAATCGTTCTTGACACCTTCAAAATACGGTCATATGCTCTGGCTGATAAGCCCAGTTTCTCCATAGCTTTCTTGAGAATATCTAAACTAGCCTGGTCAATTCTGACCATTTGCCTGACCAATTTTGGAGTCATTTGGGCATTACAGTAAATCCCGGAATAATTAGTATATCTCGATTGTTGGATTCTCCTCGCCTTTATAACTCTGTTTCTAATTACATTACTCTTCTCCGATTCCGGCAAGGCAGAAATTTTCTCAAAACTTACAGGAACAACTTCAACGTGCAGGTCGATGCGGTCTAGTAATGGTCCGGATATTTTATTTAGGTATTTTCGCACACTTCCATTCTGGCAGGTACAATCTTTATCAGGATGATTATAATATCCGCACGGACAAGGGTTCATACTGGCAATCAACATAAAATTGGCAGGATACTCCAATGTAAATCGTGCTCTTGAAATACATATCATCCTATCTTCCAAAGGTTGTCGCATTACCTCGAGTACTGACCTTTTAAACTCAGGCAGTTCATCAAGAAACAAGACACCGTTGTGTGCGAGGGATATTTCTCCAGGCTGTGGATACGAACCTCCTCCAACAAGTGCTACATCAGAAATGGAATGATGGGGAGAACGAAATGGTCGCTGAACCACCAGAGCTCTTTTAACACCAAGCTTCCCGGCAACAGAATGAATTTTTGTAGTTTCCAGTGACTCTTCCAGTGCAAGAGGTGGCAAGATTCCGGGCAACCTTCTGGCAAGCATAGTCTTACCCGAGCCAGGAGGCCCAACTAAAAGGGCATTATGTCCTCCAGCTGCAGAAACCTCCAAAGCTCTCTTGACACTTTCCTGTCCTTTTACATCGGCAAAATCCAATCCAAAGTTGTTAGGAGAATCAAACTCTGCCTTCAGATCAAGAACAACCAGGTTTAATTCCTTCTTGCCTTCAAGATGGTCAATAACTTCACAAAGTCTGCCGGCGGCATACACTTGCAATGATTCAACCACCGCTGCTTCTTTTGCATTTTGGATCGGCAGTATCATGCTTCTGAATCCTTCTTTCTTAGCCTGTAGAGCCATAGGCAAAACTCCTTTGACAGGTCGTAGTTCCCCATCAAGTGATAATTCTCCAATTAGCAGAGTTGCATTCAGATCAATAGGCATAATTTGCTCATGACCAGCAAGAATTCCTATTGCGAGAGGAAGGTCGTAAGCCGTTCCTTCTTTTCTCAAATCAGCCGGAGCCATGTTTATTACAATCTTTTTTCCGGGCCACTTTCTGTTGATAGATTCAAAGGCCGAAGCTATCCTTTGTTGACTTTCTTTCACGGCCACATCAGGTAAGCCAACCAGGTAGTAACCAATCCCTGAGCTTATACTAACTTCGACCTGAATAGTAGTTGCAGAAATTCCAAAAGCCGCACTTGCAAATGTTTTAACCAGCATTTTTTATCTTTATGTTCTATAAGTATAGATGCAACAGAATAGGATTCTGGAAAAATAAGTGCAAATATTTTTAATAAAATTATGAAAAAGCATCAGAGAGAGCTTTTGTGGAGAGTCATTTTTAAGGCAGATACAAGGGCTGGCAAGCAATTTGATATATTACTGCTTATCGCTATCCTGATCAGTATCCTGGCGGTTATACTGGAAAGTGTTGAAAGCCTGAATGCTGAATTCCATAAGCTTTTCAAAGTTGCTGAAATGATTATCACCGGAGTATTTACCCTCGAGTATATACTCCGCATCATTGTGGTTAGAAGCAAACAACAATACATATTCAGTTTTTATGGCATTGTTGATCTCCTTGCCATCCTGCCGTTTTACATAGGCTTAATTTTCGTTGGCTCTCAAAGTTTAATGGTTATCAGGGTTATCCGTCTTATCCGCATTTTCAGAATTTTAAAACTATCTCGATATACCAAGGCTGCCAATACCATTATGCTGGCTATTCGTGGCAGTCTTGTAAAGATCTCTGTTTTCCTGTTTGGTGTTATGATAATGGTGCTTATTATAGGAGCTGCCATGTATCTGATTGAAGGAAAAGAGCATGGTTTTAAAAACATTCCTACCTCCATTTATTGGGCGATAGTAACTTTAACGACCGTTGGATATGGTGACATTGCCCCCCAGACTGCTTTTGGCCAATTTATTGCAAGCATTGTTATGATCATGGGTTATGGAATAATTGCTGTACCCACCGGAATTATTACTGCTCAGGTGATAAGTGAACAAAAAGGCAGCGTAAGATCCGATTGTAATAATTGCGGGAAGAAAAACCATGCACCAGATGCAAAATTCTGTCAGAATTGCGGCCAATCCTTAAATTCAGATCAGACCTGATTGCCATTCATTTTGCCTACCTTTGCATTAATTAGTATCAGTATTGAAAATTAGCGAATTATGGCATTTCTTAAATCAGAAAGACCCAAGCAGTTCAATTATATTCCAAGATTTTACGACGAACAAAAAGAGGAATTGCATGATAGAATCAAAAAGGCAAAAGCCAAAGCAAATTCAAGCAAAAGTGGCGAATATGTTCCAAATCTGAAAGGACAATTCAAAAAGAAACATGAGGCATTATGGGGCCAGCCAGTTAAATCTAAAGGCAGATCCATGGGTCGATGGATGGTATTGATAATCTACGCAACTCTGGTTATTGCCATTCTTTATCTAATTATCAATCTATTATCTCAACTGCAATAATCTGATTCATGTCTGATATTATCCAAGTATTGTCAGATGTTGTGGCAAACCAGATCGCTGCTGGTGAGGTCATTCAACGACCAGCATCTGCAATTAAAGAGTTACTTGAGAATTCAGTTGATGCTGGCAGTGACCGAATCCAGGTCATTGTTAAAGATGCCGGAAAATTGCTTATTCAGGTTGTGGATAACGGATGTGGTATGTCTGAGAATGATGCCCGTCTGAGTTTCGAACGTCATGCCACTTCAAAAATTCGCATTACTGAAGATCTATTCGCAATCCGAACCATGGGTTTCAGAGGAGAGGCTCTGGCCTCGATCGCTTCCATTGCACAGGTGGAGATGAAAACTAAGAGAACCGAAGACGAAAGCGGCACCCACATACGTGTTGAGGGATCTGAATTGATATTTCAACAGCCGGTGGCCTGCAACAATGGAACATCCTTTGCTATTCGCAACCTGTTTTATAATGTACCTGCCAGAAGAAGGTTTCTGAAATCAACCAGCACAGAGTTAAAGCACCTAATTACTGAATTTCAAAGAGTAGCATTAACTCAACCAGAAACAATCTTCAGTCTGCATCATAATGATTATGAACTATTTAATCTTCAGGCATCCGGCTTACGTGAACGTATTATTCACTTGATGGGAAAGCAACTTGAGCCCAACCTTGTTACTATTCAAACCAACACAAGTATAGTCAGTATTAAAGGCTTTATTGGCAAGCCTGAAAAAGCAAAGAGAACTTATGGGGAGCAGTTCTTTTTTGTTAATGGCAGATTCATGAAGCATCCGTATCTGCACCGTGCAGTAATGAAAAGCTACGAGTCGATTCTGCCTCCCGATACCATCCCATCCTATTTTATTTATTTTGATCTCGACCCCTCTCATGTGGATATCAATATTCATCCAACCAAGACAGAAATAAAATTTGATGAGGAGGGTGCTATTTTTCAAATTCTCCAGGCTTCAGTCAGAGAGGCATTGGGTAAGTTCAACATTACCCCATCTCTGGATTTCAATCAGGAAGGCGCAATTGAAATGCCTGTTTTGTCAAGAGACACCAACTTCAACACTCCTGAAATCAGAATAAATCCTGATTACAATCCTTTCAGTCAGAAATCCGGATCTTTTCGCCCTGAGCCTTTAGCAGGATGGGAAAATCTTTATCCACAACGTGAAGATGAGTCTGAACCGGAAAAAACTTTTGATAAAGTTGAGCAAGGAAGCTTCATGCAAATTAAATCAAGGTATATTCTAACTCCTGTCAAATCTGGTCTGATGCTCATCCACATACGTCGGGCGCTGGAAAGAATCAGGTATGAGGAGTATATGAAGCAGGCTGAGATGAAAGATTTCCCTGGACAAAAACTACTCTATCCAGAGCAATTTGATCTTAACCCGATTGATCTGGCAATAATAAAAGAACTGATTACTGAATTAAAGCCTTTGGGCTTTGAAATTGAGGAGTTTGGCGGACAAAGCATCATTGTACATGCCATTCCGGCACATTCGAGTGAAACAAATGTTCAGGGCTTAGTAGAAGGATTCCTTGAAGATTATAAAAATGACAATTTCGATCTGAAATCACCTATTCGTGAAAAGCTTGCACGTAGCCTGGCTCGCGTCAATAACCGGGTGGGAGAAAAACAATTGGATCATCAGGAAATGAAATCCCTGTTTGATCAATTATTTGCCTGTAATAATCCTCAGACAACTCCGCTTGGAAAAACAATCATGACGATTTTGCAGTCTGAGGAGATTGAACAGCGCTTTTTATAATTTGGTGTGTTTTTTGATATAACAAACTAAAATCTGATATATGAATAGATTTGGAGGCAGATTGGGATCCACCCCTCCGGTTGTACTCAACCTGCTTATTATTAATGTTCTATTATACTTTGGCACAAGTTTACTGGCCAGATCAGGAGTAGATCTGATTAATAGCCTTGCCTTGTATTATCCCGGGTCAGACATGTTCAGGCCTTACCAGATAATTACACACATGTTTATGCATGGGAGTATAACCCATCTGTTTTTCAATATGTTTGCCTTGTGGATGTTTGGTAAAGCTCTGGAATCAGTATGGGGCAGCGGACGATTTTTCATCTACTACTTTGTCACCGGCATTGGAGCAGCCATCTTGCACACCAGCGTTTTATGGTTGCAAATGGGAAGTGTATCTGCCGACGCTCAGGCCCTGATTAATACAATATCGCCAGAAGGCTTCGCAATGTTTTTGAAAGAGAACTTTCCAGCCTATCAATCCAGGCTAAGCGGATTCATTACACAATGGATGGATATGCCTCAAAACTCTCAATACGTATTACAAGCAGAATCATATATTCAGGATCTGCTTAATTTGAAATTGAATGTACCAACAGTTGGTGCCTCGGGTGCTGTTTTTGGAGTACTGCTGGCTTTCGGAATGCTCTTCCCTAACACTCGCCTGGTACTTTTATTTCCCCCAATCCCCATTAAGGCAAAATGGTTTGTTATTGCCTATGGCCTGATTGAATTATTTTCCGGAATATCAAACCGGGCAGGTGACAATGTAGCCCACTTTGCCCACTTGGGAGGAATGATATTTGGGTTTATCCTTATTAAATACTGGAACAAAACCCGCCGTAATAATTTCTATTAATTATGAATATTGGCGATGAAATAAAACGGGCATTTAGCACCGGAACAAGTCTTACAAGGTTGATTCTGATTAATCTGGGAGTTTTTCTCTTTGTTAAGCTTGTCAATGTTTTCCTGTTTCTTTTTCTAGAGCCAGGCTCTGCAGATTTTCTCATAAATTCACTGGCTCTTCCTGCAGATTTAGCTGTTTTGGCAAAGAAACCCTGGACAGCAATAAGCTATATGTTCCTGCATAATGGTTTATTCCATATCCTTTTCAACATGCTATGGCTATTTTGGTTTGGTAAAATTTTTCTGGAATACCTGGATCAAAAGAAACTCCTTAGCGTTTATATATTAGGTGGACTTGCAGGTGGTGCATTTTACATTATATGCTATAACCTGTTTCCTGTTTTTGAACCAGCCGTACCACATTCTATTGCCCTTGGAGCCTCGGCAGCCGTTCTGGCTGTAGTGGTCACCATTTCATTTTACGCTCCGGATTATAAAATTAATCTGATGTTTGTAGGTGCTGTGAAAATAAAACACATTGCCCTGTTTTCTATCGCTATCGACATTCTGAGTATTCAATCTGATAATGCCGGAGGCCATCTTGCTCATTTGGGTGGTGCAATATTCGGATTAGCTTATGCATGGCAAATCAGAAAGGGAAAAGATATGACTGCAGGGTTCTCACGCTTTATGGATAAGCTATTTTCCATTTTCAAACCTCGCCCAAAACTACATGTCAAGTATAAAAGACCAACCAACGCAGAAACAGATCTTGAATATAACACCCGCAAGGTTGAGGAGCAACACGAAATTGATCGCATTTTAGAAAAAATCTCAAAATCCGGTTACAGTGCCTTGTCTAAAGAGGAAAAAGAGTTACTTTTCAAGTCAGGTAAAAAATAATCTTTCCTGATCACTGATTGCATGAGAGATATTTTGAAATTATTATTGATCCTGATTAACATTGGGTTTGCAGCACTGATGATCGGCGCAGTGCTTTCTCGCTCAATCAGTCCGGATACTTTCTGGCCACTTGCTTTTTTAGGACTAAGCTTTCCGGCTCTTGCAATCACCAATTTTCTCTTTCTGATTTATTGGCTAATACTGTTTAAAAAACCTGTATTCATCAGCCTTGCAGTTCTCATTTTGGCCTTACCTGCATTAAATTCCAGCTTCCGATTCTTTAGCAAAGACCTACCTGACAAGGCAGAAAATTCTCTTAGCCTGATGAGCTACAACGTTCGTTTGTTCGACGTGTTCAACTGGTCAGGCAGAGCGAATAACGGGAAAGAACTAATTAGCTTTCTGGGCAAATCTGAAACAGATATTATTTGCCTTCAGGAGTTTATGGAAAATAATACAAAAGCTTATAATCTTCGCTCAGTAAAAAAGCAACTTCCGTACAATCCTTACTCTTATATTAACTACAATTATCAGGCATTCAAAAGAAAACATGGACTTGCCATCTTCTCCAACTATCCCATTCTTGAGGGAGGCAAAGGAAGTTTTTCAGGCACCCGTAACATGTTTATTTATGCAGATGTCAAATTGCCTAAGGATACAATCCGAATTTTCAATGTTCACCTTGAATCCATCCATCTTGATTATCAGCAGTACAACCTGATTGACAGTCTGAATCTTACCGTCAATTATTCTAGTAAGGAGGAACTAAAACGTATCGCAAGAAATGTTAAACAAGCATTCATCAAGCGGTCTGAGCAGATAGAAGTCTTGAGAAAAGAAGTTGACAAGAGCCCCTTTCCTGTTATTATCTGTGGCGACTTCAATGACACCCCGGTGAGCTACACTTACAAAAATCTTAAGAAGGATTTAAAAGATAGTTTTGTGGAATCCGGAAAAGGGATGGGTGCCAGCTACCAGAAGTTTAAGCTACCACTCAGAATTGATTACATTCTCCATGATCAAAGGCTTTTTTCAGGCCGACATGAAGTTATTGATGTTGATTATTCAGATCACAAACCAATAAAAGCTAATCTTTGGTTCAAACATTGAATGGCAAATCACCCAGATCTACGTTCCCCCCTGAGAGAATAATTCCGATTTTCCTGCCCTTCCATTTTTGTTGATTTTGCATAAGAGCTCCAAGAGGAACTGCAGAGGATGGTTCAACAATTATTTTTATTCTCTCCCAAATCAATCTCATTGCATGAATAATATTACTCTCATCACATAAAAGAATTTCATCCACATTTTGCTTAATTGCCCTGAATGTCAGCTCACTAAGCGAAGTAAGCAGTCCATCAGCTATAGTCTGAGGCTCAACAGATGGAACTAACTCACCAGTTCTGAAAGACTTCCAGGCGTCATTAGCACCACTGGGTTCGCCAGCCCACACATGTATATCAGGTTTAATCCCCTTTGATCCGATAGCCGTTCCACTCAGTAAACCTCCTCCTCCAACAGGCGCCATTATAATATCCAGGTCCGGATAATCCTCAAGAAGTTCAACAGCAGCAGTTCCTTGTCCTGCAATAATCTCAAACCTATCATATGGATGAATAAAAGTACATCCGCTTTCTTTAGCTAGCCACTCCATAGTTTCCTCCCTCGCTTCCAGGGTGGGCTTGCAATAATGAATATCGGCTCCATAACCGGCTACAGCTTTCTTTTTCACCTCCCTGCTATTCTCAGGCATTACAATATGAGCCGAAATACCGAGTAAACCGGCCGCTTTTGCCAGTGCCCCGGCATGATTTCCTGAACTGTGTGTACCTACCCCATTTGCTGCCTCCTCTTTTGTAAGGCATAGCAAGGAATTTACAGCCCCCCTGAATTTAAAAGCTCCTGCCTTCTGAAAATTTTCACACTTGAAATAGATCTCTGCTCCCAGCAGCTCATTAATCTGTTGTGAACTCATAACCGGAGTCCGGTGAATCAAACTCCGGATCCGATCATGAGCATCCTGAATATCTTTAAGATCTGGTAACACTATTTTTTATTTTTGACATAAGTGTCAAGCCACTTGCTTTGCTCCCATAACATGTGCATCAATGATTCACGTGCACTATAGCCATGACTCTCAAGTGGCAGCATGACCAGTCGGGTAGTTGCACCATGGCCTTTCAGAGCATTATAAAAACGCTCACTCTGGACAGGGAATGTTCCTGAATTATTATCAGCAATTCCGTGAATCATCAACAGAGGCTCATTGACCTTATCGGCGTGCATAAAAGGTGACATCGCAAAATATATTCCAGGTGCCTCCCAGAAAGTTCTGGGCTCAGCCTGAAATCCGAATGGGGTTAAAGTTCTGTTATAGGCACCACTGCGCGCTATCCCGGCTGCAAATAAATCACAATGAGCTAATAAATTTGCTGTCATAAAAGCTCCATAAGAATGTCCTCCAACGCCAACACGATTTGGATCAGTAACTCCCATCTCAACGGCTTTATCAATAGCAGCCTTACCATTTGCCACCAATTGTTCAACAAAGAAATCATTTGGTTCCGCATCACCTTCTCCAATAATCGGGAAGGCAGCGCCGTCAATAATCGCATACCCCCGGGTAACAAATGGAATTGATGATGTAGATCTTATCCGGGGAAACATATATGGACTTCCGGATATCTGACTGGCAGCCTTTTTTGATTTAAACTCACGGGGATAGGCCCAAAGCAAGGTAGGTAATGGGCCGTCAGCTTTTGTCCAACCCGCCGGAGTATACAAAGTAGCACTCAGCTGCACACCATCATCACGCATATAGGTAATCAGCTCCTTTTTAACATCCTTCATGAAAGGATAAGGATTCTCAAAATTGGTAATCTGCTTAAGTGTATTCTTCTTAAGATTGCGAACAAAATAATTCGGAGCCTCGGTTTTTGACTGACGATCGGTAATCATCAGCTTTTTTTTGACATCATAAAACTTAACCACACGCTCATAATATGGTGCTGCCGATCTCCACAAACGCTTTACTTCATAATTCTTTATGGTAAATTCATCCAAAAACGGACGATTGCCTTCAGGACTAGCACCACTTCCACTCAAAAACAGGGTTTTTCCCTTCATCCCAAAGAGAAGGACGTTCTTACCAAAACTATTTTTTGCTGTTAAGAATCTTCCTGGATCTGCATAGCGATCCTCAGATGATTGATCCCAGATAGTTACTGGCGCTTTACCCGGATCGGAGGGATTAAAAAAAGATATGATCTTCTGACGGCTTGATCTCCAGGATTGTGAGATAACTGCAAGATCCTCTCTGCCCCATGTTATTCCACTATAACGAAGGCGGGTTTTTAATAGCTCAACTGGCTGTCCGTCAAAAGGAGCTTCCAAAGTATAAACCTGATCCCTGAATGGCACTTTCTGTTTGGGGTCACCCTTATCCAGGGCAAGTGTCCAAACCAAAGTTGCAGACACATCAGATCTCCAGTTATACCCTCTGGGGCCGGGTTGAGCTGACCCTGAACCTTTTGGTATACCTTCCATCAAAGGAAACTGGTGAACAGTCTGCAACTTAACACCATGTGAATCCCATATTTCCAGATCATAAGGAAATCTATAATAGGACACGAGATAAGAAAACGGCTCTTTCATGCGACTAACAAGCAAGTAGTTTCCATCCGGACTAGGACTGACACTACGGTACAAATCAGGACCTGCAAGATTCTTGAAAGATCCGTCAAGGTCAACCATTACCAGTGCAGATGTGACCAGATATTTAAACAAAATTTCATCAGACTTATTCTCAAGAAGATCCTGATAGGTAGCTACTGCAGCTTCTTTTCCAAGATTTTCACTAACCACAGGACCGCTTGGGACGTGCGGTGGTACTGGTCGCTCTCCCCGCTGATCCGGAATAATCTTACAAATCAATGACTTACCATCAGGCATCCAGGTATAAGTGCTACCCATCAGTCCATTAAGTGATTCAACTAATTTCCTGGGTTTCAAATCAGCAAGGCTGATATACCACAAATCTAATCCATCAGAACGCTGATGAGTAAAAACAAAACCATCGTCATTAGGAGACCAGGAAATACCGGATATTTTAACTGCTTTGGGTAAACCATGGATTTCGGAAATCTCACCGGATTCCATCCTCAGCAGTTTTATCCCAGTGTAGTAAGATGCGCGACTTGACCCGTTGGTTGCAGGATCTATTCTCATTCCTGCCAACCTCAGCATTTCCTGAGCAAGGTCTTCAATTCCAGGAGAGCCTGGACGGTCCAATAAAAGGATAACACCGGCTTTTACATTCATTGACGTAGACGGTGTTGTCGATGCGTCAACTATAGCAGCCAATTCTTTTGGAGGTGTCTGATAGCTCAGGTCTAGTTGAGCTTTGACCGAAACCTGAGCAAACATTATTGCCACAAAAAGTATTAGAACATTTTTTTCCATAGTATTTTTGATTTAAAGGACTGTTACCAAAGATAAAAAAATACAGCAATTCCAATTATATTTGCCAACATAAGGTAGAAAAAAATGGAGAACATCAGATTGCTGATCGAAAAGGCCTGGGAAGACAGAACAATATTACAAAACCCGGAGGTGGTGAGAGCTATTGATACAGTCATTGAGGAACTTGACAAGGGCAATATTCGTGTTGCCACTCCTAAGGGAGGAGAATGGATAGTTAATGAATGGGTGAAAAAGGCAGTTATTCTGTATTTCCCAATACGCAAAATGACAACAATGGAGGCAGGTCCTCTGGAATTTCATGATAAGATTCCTCTCAAGAAGAATTATGAAGAGTTAGGAATCCGTGTGGTACCTCATGCAGTTGCCAGATATGGAGCATATATCTCAAGAGGAGTCATAATGATGCCCTCATATATAAACATTGGTGCGTACGTTGACGAAGGAACAATGGTAGATACCTGGACAACAGTCGGCTCATGTGCTCAAATTGGCAAACATGTCCATTTGAGTGGAGGGGTTGGAATAGGTGGAGTTTTGGAACCTGTTCAGGCTGCCCCGGTTATTATTGAAGACAATGCTTTTATCGGATCGCGTTGCATTATTGTAGAAGGAGCCCGAATTGGTTCAGAAGCTGTTTTGGGAGCTAATGTAGTTATCACAGGATCCACAAAAATAATAGATACTACAGGAGAAGAACCAAAAGAGTATAAAGGATTTGTTCCGTCTGGATCTGTGGTCATCCCCGGTTCATACACAAAAGAGTTTAAGGCCGGGAACTACCAGGTTCCTTGTGCGTTAATTATTGGAGTTAGGAAAGAATCTACTAATAAAAAAACTTCGCTTAATGATGCACTTCGGGAGTATGATGTGGCGTTTTAAGGAAGGAAATAGGATTAGGAATAACAGATTAACCGAATAACCGAATAACCGAATAACCGAATAACCGAATAACCGAATAACCGAATAACCGAATAACCGAATAACCGAATAACCGAATAACC
>JAYEFL010000345.1:0-8086 GCA_034658635.1 Bacteroidota bacterium
CCTTTACTTATGAAGGTTTGGGAAGTCCCAAATACGCCTTGAGGTCACGGAGAGCATTGATGTTGATACCTGATACCATAGTTCCCCCCAAATCAAAGGGAATCCTATCGGGTTCCCGGTGGGCAAGGGTAGCGACTACTCTTTCGTGGCTGGTCATAGGCAGGTTACTTACTGGTTGCTGTCAATATAAAAAATCTGACAAAAAAAACATTACGGATGATACAATCTGATAATTATTGGTTAAAATTAGCTCCAAATTAATGTTTAATCATCAACATTGTGAATTAGCCAAATCTCTATACATTTACTTGCTTGAGCTTTCTCCTATGCAACTTATTACGGGTATAAAAATCATGTGAAAGCGGATGTAAAAACCAAACTAATTGAAACATATAAAGTTACCGATGCTTCCATAGAAATATCTATTCAGTAGGTCATACAATTTCTCGCCAACTTCAGATTTACTACATGATCAATCTGTGTTTTCACCAGTATTTTTTTATTATGCCATAGGAGGCTACTGAAAAATGCCAAAATCAAACATTCATCAGAAAGAAAAGCAGTTGAGGCCGGATTAATAAAAAAATGGTTCTCAATAAATTAATAAACCAGCAGATTCAACATCCAAATAAATCCAGGTCTTCGCGTGTGTTTGAAGAATCGAGGCCGGATAATCCGGAGATATTTCACCATCCACACAATTCTTAACAGCCATAGCCTTCCTTTTATCAGGAACACTGCAAATAATAGCTTTTGACTTCATTATTTGTTTTACCGACATGCTGATGGCTTGAGTTGGCACTTCCTCAAAGCTTTTAAACCATCCTTCACCCAGTTGTTGATTTCGGCAGTCAATATCCAGATTAACAACAATATAAGCTTCGTTAGTCTTAAAGTCAGCAGGGGGATCATTGAAGGCCAGATGTGAGTTTTCACCTATGCCAATAAAAGCAACATCTATAGATTGTTTGGAGATCAATTCATGCAATCGGGCACATTCGGCTTGCGGCTCAATTTCACCATTGATGTAAATGAATTCTCTGGGAGATACTAAATCAACAAATCGTTCTTTAAGGTATTTTCTGAATGATGCAGGATGTTTTTCTGACAGTCCGATGTATTCATCCAGATGAAAAGCAGTCACTTTAGACCAGTCAATGTCTTTCTTTACAAGATGTCTCAGCATTTCGAATTGAGACGCACCGGTGGCAACAATAATACTCGCTTTACCTTTGTCCAGAATCGCTTCACGAATTAAAGAAGCACCCTGATCAGCTGCTTCTTTTCCAAGTATTTTTTTTGTGTCTAGAATTTGAACTTTCATTGTTTAAGCTTAGCGCTTGAAGTTAGGATTAAAAGAACTCAATGATTGCAAAATAGCTGGTAATCAAACTAAACAGTATTACAGCAACCAGACCAATATTCATTTTTGTATTTGCCACGTATTCATGCATGATTTTTGAACGATTAATCAGGATGAAAATGGGAATGGCCACGGCTGGGAGAATCATGGCTTGAAAGGCCTGGGAAAAGACCATCAGTAGAGGGGGCGTTGTAGATAGAAATTGCATTCCCAATCCGAAGAGGATTCCGATTAGTCCGAGTGTCCGATACATTGGCGACTGAATATTTCGTTCCTTCCCGGTATAATCACTGATGAGCCAGGGAGCAATCAGGATTATTGGAAAGATAGTAGAAATCCCTGCTCCAACAATACCAAGAATGAGAAGGAAGGCTGCTATTTTACCTCCTATGGGCTCAAAAAGGCTAATCATTTCAACCGTGTTATTCAGCTTCAGGCCCATGACCTGAAGCGTACCAGCAGCAACGGCCATAATTACCAGGCTGAGAAAAAACATCATGGAGGCAGATACGGCTGAATCTCTCTTTTCATTTTTCAGATGTTTGATATTCCAGCCCTTTTCTTTCACCACTGTGCTTCTCATAATGAAAACGGCGGCTGAACAGGTAGTTCCGGCTATGGCTGCAATTAATCTAAATGCCCCGGAATTGTTAGGTATTCTTGGGACAAGCCCGTTCACTATTGCGGACATGCTTGGCTTTACCATGAAAAACACCAGGATAAATGATAAAGCCATAAGAATCACAAAGAAGATTAAAATCTTCTCAAAAGATTTATACTTTCCTTTCCAAAGAATACCGTACAAAATGAGAATTAGTATCACAGTAATCCAGAATGTACTGAATGCATTTCCGCCGAATAGAATAACGGTGGCTTCACTAGTCAAGTCAGAAACAATCCCGAATATCCCCATGAGTGCAAGAATCTCTCCGATAATCAGGGCAATCATGATATAAATGGCCAGAACCTTACCGTATTTAAAACTTCCTTTGATATTACTGAGAGCAGTTTTGCCAGTAACCAGAGTCGTTTTGCCATAGGCTACCATCAGGATGTAGGTGAAAATACATGAAAGGATCAGAGCCCAGGTAAGACTCATCCCGTACTCGGCTCCCACCTTCGCCATAGTAGTTACGCTGCCGGTTCCAATGTTATAGCCAATGAGAAACAGTCCCGGACCAACAGCAGCTAGTCCCAGGGAAAGTTTTTTCAGTATATTATTCTTTTGCATAGACTACTCTTCCGGCAACTATCGTTTTTTGGATAATAATTTCGCCATTTTCAATAGTGAAAAGTATCAAATCAGCACGTTTCCCTTCACCGATCTCTCCAATATTATTAAATCCCATCAGTTTTGCAGGTGTTGAACTGGCCATTGTAATAGCACTTTTAAGGCTGCAATGGGTGAATCGAATAATATTTCCAACACATTGTCTCAGTGAAGAAGCTGCACCAGCTAAAACGTTCTCTTCCGGGAACTTAACCACATTTGGAGTTAACAAGACTTTGCGTTCACCACGGATGTATTCACCCGGAGTTAATCCTGCCAGATCCAGCGCATCTGATACCAGGATAGTCCTTTGGTCTCCTTTCACCTTATAAAAAGTCTGAAGTTCCTCTTTGGTAAGGTGAAAACCATCGGAGATAATGCTTATAGTCAGTCGGTCATCTGCCAATTGTGGCCAAAGGGGATTGTAATGGCGATTGATCATATTGGCGCACCCATTTCCCAGGTGTGTCGAAAGTGATGCTCCAGCATCTATAGCCTCCTTAATTTCCTCGGATGAACCGTTATGGTGTCCAAGTGAAACAATTACGTTGTTTTCTTTGCAATGCTCAATAAGTGAGATACTTCCCTCAGTTTCAGGAGCCAGGGTAAGCAACTTTATTCCACCCTTTGCCAGTTTCTGATATTCTTTAAACTCACTGAGGTTAGCAGGTCGAATGTACTTCTCTAAATGTGCACCCCGGAATCCTTGTACCGGAGAAACGTAGGGGCCTTCCAAATGAAAGCCAGGGATAGAAGGACCAATCTCAGGATCGTCAAGTGTGGAAGCTAATGCCATAAAGCACTTCATCAGTGCTTCATGTGAATTAGTAATTACTGTTGGCAGGAATGTGGTAATACCTTCCTTCCAAAGTGCCTGCGTTGCTGTACGTATTTCTTTTATGGTAATATCAGGATTGCCAAAATCAACCCCCATGTATCCGTTGATCTGTAAATCAATCAATCCAGGGGCAATGTAGATTTGGCTGGAAGGCTTGGAGTCCTTTAGAATTTCAATGTTTGCAATTATTCCTTCCTCAATGCTTACTGAAATTGATGATCCATCCTCATAAGAGATACCAGTAAGCGTTTTTACTTTTTCTCTTTGTGCGCACAGGAGTCCTGGTATAATCAACAGTACCAGAACTGTAACGAACATAGTTTTTTTCATTGCTGTCTAGATTATTTTACTTTTTGCTTGGTTTCGGTCCTGGCAAAACATAAACAATGATACGAAGAAATCTGCCATCATTGTGCATTTATTGGGGATGGTGTATTTAGACAGAGTCATTGCTTACTGGATTAAGAAGAAGTACAAGAGGTATGCGAGGAAATCGGTTATTACCGCCCACTATCGGTTGGCAGCTATTGCCGAGACCCATAAGCTGTTTTATCACTGGCAAGTGGGTTATATTCCTTACCGTCGTGTAAAAATCTGTAAGGGTTGAATATGAAAAGCCGTGTGATGGGAGACTATCATGCACGGTTTTGTGAAGGGCTGAGGGTGAAATTCCCTCGGTCTACTTGACATCTGTATAATTTGATAGAGGATATTGGAGAACAAAGCAATCTTGCCCTGAAAAATACGGAGAAAAGAGACGAACTACTCAATGCCTTACTGCGTTGGCAAGAAGAGATCAAAGCTCCAATCCCAACAGAAGCAAACCCTGATTACCGAAATTAATAAGGCTAAGGATTCCTAAACTCAGAAGGAGTTTTGCCCGTTTTGGCTTTGAAAATTCTGCTGAAATAATGAACTGACACAAAGCCCATTTCATAGGCAATCTGTTTGATGGTTTTGTCTGTATTCAGTAAGGCCTCTTTGGCATTAATAAGCTTAATATCCAGATAGTATTGATGAGGAGATTTACCCGTATATTTTTTAAACATTTTTCGTAGGTGGGAGCTACTTATTTCATACTGCATCGAGACTTCCTCAAAATTAAAATCACTTGTTGCGTTTTCTCTAATTATAAAACAAACATCCTGGATGATTTTTTCAACGTCTGTTCCTAAAAATTCCTGATGGTTGTGGCCTGCTAAAACATAACCCAACAGCTTTATTACCAGGCCTGAAGCTATCTGCTGATAGCATGGTGTCTCATTTTTTACAAGATCAAAAATCTTATGAAAAGTATCGATCAATACCTCCTGATTGCCACAATTTACCAATGCCAGATCTTTAAGAATTTCCTGCTCCTTCAAGAAAAAATCAGCTAATTTGCCGTTAAAACCAATATAGTTTTCGGTCCATCCTGTTTCGGGATTTGGACGGTAGCGATGCCATTCATTTTTGCGTAAAAGCATAACACTACCTGGCTTTATCGAAAACTGCTTATCTCTCGTCTCAAATTCTCCTTCCCCTTCCGTAATAAAAACAAGTTGATATTCATCCAAAACCCTTCCCTTTTCCCACTCAAAGAAATAACCTGAAGGATGAGTTGATGCAGGGTATTTCATATACGGCAAATACTTATCTGTTCCGGCAACATTCAGAAAAAGCTCCCAGGCCAGATCATGTTCATTTATAGATGTGTATTTGAAGAAATACTCCATAAAACTTCTCAGTCGGATTCAGAGCTAAATTTAACAACATTTTGCAAAAGGTAATTTTGTGCACATAATAATCAAAATGTGCATTTTTGAACTGGTGTATTTATCTTATCTTTAGGGCTATGCAAGCACTATTAGGAGTTCTATATCATTCATTAGGAGGAATCGCCTCCGGAAGTTTTTACATGCCTTATAATAAGGTCAAAGGGTGGGCCTGGGAGAGTTTTTGGATGCTAGGAGGTTTATTCTCATGGCTGATTGTTCCGCCTCTGGTTGCCTGGGCCACTGTGCCCGGATTTATGGATATCATTGTCGCAGGTTCCGGCCAGATATTGTTTTTCACCTTTGTAATGGGGCTTCTGTGGGGAGTTGGAGGCCTGTCCTATGGTCTCGGGGTGAGATATCTTGGGATGTCTCTAGGTAATTCAGTTGTATTGGGGTTCTGTGCCGCTTTTGGTGCTCTTGTTCCTTCAATATATTACTCGATTAATCCTACCGAAGGCAAGGTTTCATTTACTGACATGCTATATACCTCTGGTGGTCAACTTGTACTACTCGGAGTATTTGTTTGTTTATTGGGCATCGCCATTTCTGGTAGAGCCGGTATGATGAAGGAACGGGAGCTTTCTGATGCGGAGAAGAAAAAGTCCGTGGCTGAATTTAGCCTGGTAAAAGGTCTGGTCATTGCTATTTTATCCGGAATCCTGAGCTCATTTTTCAATTTTGGCATTGAAGCTGGAAAGCCACTTGCCGAGGCTGCTGTTGATGCCGGATACAATCCGCTTTTTCAAAACAATGTGACTTTTGTTGTTATTCTCTGGGGAGGATTATCAACCAACTTCATCTGGACAACCATTCTGAGTATCAAAAATAAATCATACAAGGATTTTTCAAATAAATCTACACCCATCAACAAGAATATTATGTTTTGTGCTCTTGCTGGTACCCTATGGTTTTTACAGTTCTTCTTTTACGGAATGGGTGAGAGTAAATTAGGAAATGGAGCAAGCTCGTGGATTCTTCACATGTCAACAATTATTCTAACAGCCAATATGTGGGGGATCTATCGAAGAGAATGGGAAGGGGTTGCAAAGAGAACCAAATTGACAATTATAGCTGGAATTGCCATAATACTATTATCTGTAGCACTGGTTGGGATAGGAAATTCAATGTAGGATGAATATGACAAAAGTTGGATTATTCGGAATAGGACTGGACACATACTGGGATCAGTTCGACGGATTGCTTGATAGGCTGATTGGATATCAAACGCAAATCAAAAAGCAAATTGAGTCGTTTGGAGTTGAGGTTGTAGATGCAGGAATGGTTGACAATCAGTCAAAAACACAAGCTGCTGCTCAATTATTGAAATCTCAGGATGTTGATATTGTATTTCTCTATGTTTCAACCTACGCTTTATCATCAACCGTATTACCTGTCGCTCAGAAACTGAAAGTTCCTGTCATTATTCTGAATCTTCAACCTGTTCCTCAGCTAGATTATGAGGCATTCAACAATCTTGGCGATCGGGGAAAAATGACCGGGGTTTGGTTAGAGCATTGCCAGGCTTGTTCAGTTCCTGAGATTGCATCTGTATTTAATCGTTCCGATATAACATATGATATAATTACCGGATATATCGAAGACGATGAGGCCTGGACTGAAATAGGAGCCTGGACTGAAGCAAGCAAAGTTGCTTTTGTCATGCGTAATAATCGTATGGGCATCCTGGGTCATTACTATAATGGTATGCTTGATGTGTATACTGATCTGGCTAAGCAGACCAGCGTATTTGGAACACACATCGACCTGCTTGAAATGTGTGAGTTGAAAAAGTTCCGCGACCAAGCCAGCCCAAGCGAAGTACAGGAAAAAATTGTTGAGTTTGGAGAGGCCTTCGATGTTTCGGATGAATGTAAAGATTCTGAAATTGAGCGAGCTGCCCGAACTTCAGTAGCCATGGATAAATTGGTGAAAAGTCATCAACTCGGGTCCATAGCCTATTATTATGAAGGTGAACCCGGAAATGATTACCAAAATATCCTTACCTCAGTAATTGCGGGGAACACCCTACTTACAGGTAAAAACATCCCCATTGCCGGAGAATGTGAGGTAAAAAATGCACAAGCCATGAAGATTATGGCTGAGTTTGGGGCTGGTGGCTCTTTCTCAGAATTCTATCTCATGGATCTTGTTGATGATGTAATGTATCTTGGCCATGATGGACCTGCCCATCACCTGATCGCTGAAGATCAGGTAAAACTGGTACCCCTCCCTTTGTATCATGGTAAACCTGGTGAGGGTTTGTCTATTCAAATGAATGTAAAGAATGGTCCGGTTACCTTACTTTCGGTGGTTGAGGGAAAGGATGGCGTATTTCTGCTCTGTGCTGAAGGTGAATCTGTTCCTGGCCCGGTATTGCAAATTGGCAATACCAATAGCAGGTATCGTTTTTCTTTGAATCCAAAAGATTTTATCAAGCAATGGTCGATGCAAGGACCAGCCCATCATTGTGCCATTGGTTTAGGACATATAGCCCAAAAAATTGAAAAGCTGGGCCAGATCCTTGATCTGAATGTCGTAAAGATTTGCTGAATGAATTTATTATCTGAACCTTATGAAAACACAAACAGTTCTTTATGTTCTATTTCTTGCTTCATTATTTGGCTGTACAGAGAGTATAAAGCAAGATACCGAGAAGCCGAATATCATTTACATATATAGTGCCTGCACGAAAACCTTCAATTAATTGATTTGCAGCGGTTTATTGTTGATAACTTGTTTGAATCTATTGGGTTTTTCTTTGGCATTTTAACTGAAAATGCAGATATTCAATGCATTAAGCAAATGAGATTCGCGTATTTCGGCTATGACATCAAACAAGTTTCAATTATGAGAAAAAG
>JAYEFL010000346.1:0-1785 GCA_034658635.1 Bacteroidota bacterium
CCAGAAGATTCACACAAAAAATCAAATTATCAAAACCGCTCTTTGAAGAGAGAAAAAAACTATGGAATTTATTCATCCCTGAAAAACTCCCATTGGCCTCTGATGTAAATATAGACGAACTGGCAATCAAATACTTATTCTCTGGTTCGCAAATAAAAACAGTAATACTTAATGCGGCTACAGATGTGGCGAGTAGAAATGAGGATTATCATGTTATATCCCAAGATGACTTTATAAATTTTGCTGACATAGAAAATAATGGTTCATTTGATGAGCCACCAAAAAACAAAATCGGATTTACAAGTTAGAAGAAAATAATGATAAGTTTCATAACCCCAAATAACAAATTGATTATAAAACATAAACTTAATCGAGTTCCCAGAAGAAATAACAAATTATGGGAATTATCCCATAAACAGCTGGATTTAGACCCTATATTTTCTAATTTTATCTCCAGTTGTATAACATATTTAAAATTCACATTAGAGCAATCGATTGCTAAGCAGGAAGTTATATTAAGCATGATGGTAGGCAGGCTACTTGCTTCTTTTTCTAATACTCTCGGTGAATGGGATAACTCCCTGAACAATTTAAGTTTTCATTATGAGCCTTGCCGAAAGATAACTAAACGGTACGTTTCGATAATATTTTCTCTTGAAGGAGGCAAAGCATGAAAAAACTATCAACCTTTTTACATGCAAATGGTAATGCAGTCATGAAATTCTTTTTGATTTCACTGACTCTATTCAGTATCACTCTGGTCATTAGTTGCACCGAGGAATCCCTAATACCAACCGGCCCGATTTCAAGTCAGTCTGGTTTGCGTGTTTCTGCCACAGGTAGTGACAATACTGGGGAAGGAACAAATGAAAATCCTTTTGCAACTATCCAGTATGCCCTTGATATGGCAGTGGAAGGCGACACTGTATGGGTTGCCCCTGGCTCATATGTTGGAGATGGAAACCGTAACATAGACTTCAAAGGCAAGGGCGTAGCTTTAATATCAGAGCAAGGCCCTGCAGTCACTATTATTGATGGTCAAAGTACACGAAATGATCCACATCGTGGTTTCTATTTTGGAAGTGATGAAGGGCCAACTACTGTTGTTGCTGGCTTTACAATTACTAACTGCGTGGCAAGTCAATATAGCCATGGTGGAGGAATGTGGGGGCACGGTTCTCCGACATTAAGTCCAACAATAGTTGGGAATATTATTACTAACTGTGGTGCCGGTCGAGGAGGTGGAATACTTTTTCAAGATGGAGCAACTCCTACTATTATTAACAACACCATAGTTGGCAATTATGCCTATACGACTGTCAACGGTGGGCTCCAACAGGATGGGGGAATTATAAAGAACAACATCATCAGGGATAACACTCCAGCCGTTAATCTTCATGCTGGGGGGGCTATAGTAGAGTATAACAATATTCAAAACGGACCAACAGGTAACGGAAATATTGATGTCGATCCCCTTTTCGTGGATCAAGCTACTGGTGATTTTGGGCTTCAGGAAGGATCGCCTTGTATAGATGCCGGTGATCCAAACCCGATATATAATGGACTTGATGGTACCCGTGCAGACATAGGAGCTATTCCACTGTTTCAAATATCTTGGGATGATGATGAACTCAATGGTAATGATGGATTTCTGATGCCTAATGGGAAGCAACACAAAGAGAATTGCGGATGTCATATATGTAAGGCAATCCGACTGAACCAGTGTGACGATGGACAGAATGGCTTTTTAATGCCTAACGGAAAATATCATAAGGCTAATTGTGT
>JAYEFL010000347.1:0-8015 GCA_034658635.1 Bacteroidota bacterium
GATTACATGAACCTGGTGCACACCGGCTGTCAGGTCTGTTAATTCCCATTCAAATGGTTTTGAAAAATCATTTAGAATTAATTGATTATCCAGGTATAAATCAGCCCTGATGGTTTGATATCCTCCATTATCGGCTTGCACAAGCTCAGCTATTAGCTGTCCGGGATTTCCAAAGCCATCATGAATATTATCTGTTTTATCTTCTCCAAACCAAATGAATTCAGTACTTCCGCCAGTAAATCGTATATCCTGGATATGCATTTCAAAAACTCCTGCTCCTTTTGAATAAGGGAATTCAATATTTGATAAGGCTGTAAAATCAATGCCAGAATCGAAATCATTAAGGGGGATATTGATTTTCACCCAGCCCTCATCAAGTATTTCACGCTGATTCCAGTATGAATCAAGGCTGGTCAGAT
Source organism: Bacteroidota bacterium (assembly GCA_034658635.1). Classification (GTDB taxonomy): domain Bacteria; phylum Bacteroidota; class Bacteroidia; order Bacteroidales; family UBA12481; genus JABHCC01. The sequence continues at coordinate 420 of JAYEFL010000347.1, forward strand.
TACTTGTTTTTCCTTGTGGACGAAGATCAAATTTTGACCAATCCAGGGTGTTTCCCGGGTCGCGGAGAATGATTTCTATTATGTTATTACCGGAAGATGTAACATCCACTTTTGGTGTATATAAGCTCTTGGGATTATTACCTAATTTGAGTTTTCTCCAGCCATCAGGAAGTCCCAGAACTTTCAGATAGTCTGGACCCATTTGCAGATCTCCGGTAATTTCCGTCATGATCGTAACGATGCCAGAGTTTTCAAACTGATCATTTTCTAATGGTGCTGTAATTGAGATTTCAATTTCTGCTTGAGTGGGTTCAGTAACCTGAATATCCATTGATGTGGAGGCTATCATATTCTGTCCATTCCAGGCTTCAGTTCTGATCGTATGAGTACCTGCTATATAAGGCGTTAGGGTGAAGTCGCCATCCATCCCGACTATCGTTCCGCTAAGAACATTATTGTGGAAGAGACGAAGTTCAGGCAGTTCAAGGTCTGGGTTTGAACTTAGGTTCCATTCAGCAAAAACCTCACCCGATCCACCATTTCCGTTATGGGCATTATTAATATTTTTGGGGCCCAGCCAAACAAACTGACTTGCACCTCCGGTAAAAATTATGGAATATATGTCCCAGTCGAAGTGATTTGCTCCTCCTGAATACGGGAATTCCATATTTTTAAGCAAAGTAAAATCAATCAGATCATCAAAATCCGCCAGGGGAATGCTTAAGGTAAACCACTCGTTTACTACGATGTCAACAGGCGCATATTCAGATAGCTTTACTTTGTTAGATTTACCATTTGGACGCAATAACATTTTCTTCCAGTTGGTTTGATCATCTTTCACCCGCATGGTAATAGTCATCATGGTATTCCCTCCTGAAACAACATCTACCGCAGGACTGTAATAGTTATATGGATTATTACCCAGTTTCAGTTTTCTGTAGCCGGTAGCATCAACCCAGCTATGTAAGTAACTGGGATCGGAAGGAGTAAAGTTCTCCAGTTTGACATTAAGCGCAATTTCTTCACCGGCAAGATATTCTCCTGTTAGTGAGTTGGCTGTGATTGATAAATCTTGTGCCTTTGTGGCACCGGTTAACATTAGTGCAAGGGATAACCCCAGCAACCTAAGCAAAGTCTGTTTCTGCATAGCTACAATATTTATGATTATGGATGAGAGCAATTTTCAGGCGACTTCTTTTAAAGTGCTGTTCATCAGCACCTAAGATATAGGCAGAAATGATGATTATCTCCGGAATATGGAAAGTTGATCATTCTTCCGGAAGCAGGAGATTTAAAAGGAGTACCTTTGAGTTCGCTATTAAAGGGATTTTAGAAATGAGGATTATTATTTTGACCATGCTTACTGCAAGTATTCTATTACTCGTAAATTGCTCAAAAGAATTAATTGAAACTGAGCCTGATGGCTATTTCACTGATTCTCGCGACGGACAGGAATATCCTTATGTTGAAATTGGAAGCCAAACATGGATGATGAAGAATTTGGCTTACGATGCTGGCAATGGATCATGGGTGTATGATGAAAAGGACAAGTTCATAACAGACTACGGAAGACTGTACAGCTTTGATGTTGCAGTAAAAGCTTGTCCGGATGGATGGCACCTGCCCTCTGATTTAGACTGGAAAATTCTGGAAATATGCCAGGGCATGGATGTTCATTCGGCCGACAGTGTGGATTGGAGACGCTCAGGTGATGTGGCTATACCTCTTAAAAATACTGCAGGGTGGTATTCTGGTGGAAATGGAAATAACAACAGCAAATTCACCGCTTTGCCAGGTGGATTCAGATCTTCCGGAGGAGTTTTTTTCTTCATGGGTGATATTGCCAACTACTGGACATCTTCTTATACTTCTGAAGATCTTGCCTGGGGCAGAGCTATGATTTACTATGAGTCAGGGGTTTATAGGTTTAGGTACGATAAACAGGAAGCATTCTCGGTGCGGTGTTTGAAGAATTAATTACCTTTATGCATTATCCACTTGTATCCAACTTATTATCCAAATGCCATGAAAAGCTTGCATTTTTTCGTCGTTCTGGGAATCCTGTCCTTATCCTTAATCTCATGTAACAATCGGTCAGATACTGAGAAAGTTAAGTCTGAACAAGCATTCTCATCCTATATTCAGAGCCGAACAGTAGGGGTCATATCTTCTCAAAGTTCTATTGTGGTTATTCTAAATCAGACTCTTTCCGGATATGATAATCTTGAAGAGCTTCCTGAAGGGCTGTTTGAATTAAAGCCGGCAATTAGTGGGAAAGCATTCTTAATTAATGGTAACCAGGTAGAGTTTCACCCCGATGAAGCCTTAAAGAATGGACAGCATTATACTGTGGACTTTCTCTTGGGGAAATTGATTTCTGTTGCCAGAGAATTGCGTGTGTATAGCTTCGATTTTGAAATACTGCCACTGGATTTCTCAGTGCAGAAAGGTCGGCTGATACTTTCGGATTCGGATAAGAATCTGCTGGATTATTGCGGTAAGATATACTTATCAGACCCCATAGATGTGGTGACTATGCAATCTCTGATCAAACTCGAGGAGGCAGGAAGTGCTGTGAATCTTTTGTTGGAGGAGGGCGGACAGGATGTGATTAATTACAGAATTCAGAATCTTTCGAAAAAAGAAGATTCCTGGTCCTTTAAGCTGAGCTGGAATGGTCGTGGAATTAAACTGGATAAAAAAGGAGAGTTGATCATATCCATTCCAGGAAAGAATGAGTTCTCTCTTCTGGATGTTGATGTAGAACAGGGAGAGGATCAGCATATTCGCCTGGTGTTTTCAGACTTCCTTGATCCTGAACAAAGCTTGAAAGGATTGATTTATTTAGAGGGAACCGATAAGTACCGACTGCAAAAATCAGGTCATGAAATTTTCCTGTATCCATTGGTCAGGTTGGATGGAGAATGGGATTTAGTGATTGAAAAAGAGCTTCAAAGCAGAAAAGGTAAGAGCCTTGAGGAACGTGAAATCTTCAACCTGGCCCTGGCGCCTCTTTCCCCAAAAGTTGAGTTTCTTGGCTCTGGCTATATTCTGCCTGAGGTTGATGGCTTGTATCTGCCGTTCAGGGCAGTTAGTTTGCGGGCTGTTGATTTGTATGTCTACAAAATCTATTCGAATAATATTCAGCAGTTTTTGCAACAAAACTATCCTGCCAGCTCTAATAGTCTCAGAGGAAGAATTAAGTATGTTGGTCGGCCTGTTTTCAGAAAGACTATTCGTCTGGATGAAGATTCAGGGATGAATCTGAGTCAATGGAATTCCTACTCATTTGACCTGGCTCCACTGGTGCGAGATGATCCGCATGCCCTGTATCATGTGGAAATACGGATCCGGAAAGCTCTGGGAAGCTTTGTTTGCAATGATCAATCCTCACAGGATTATTCTGCTCTGGAGTTATTGCCAGAGACATTCTCAGATGAAGTGTTGGCCGGATATGAGGATGGCAACTATTATTATGAAAATCTCTATCCTGATGATTTTTACTGGAGAGATCGTGATAATCCATGTAGTTCATCTTATTATACTCCAGATAAATTTATCTACAAGAACGTTCTGGCAACAAATCTTGGTGTTTTAGTTAAGTCAGGAAACCAAAAAGACTTTCTGGTTGCAGTTACTGATCTTCTTACAGCTAATCCTGTAGCTAATGCAAGGCTTGAGTTTTATAACTTTCAGCAGCAGCAAATACTGACTGGTACAACAGGATCAGACGGACTGGCAGAGATGAGCCTTGCTGAGGTTCCGTACCTGCTGGTGGTTTCTTCAGGGGATCAAAAAGCATATCTCAGAGTTGATGATGGGTCTTCATTATCGCTTAGCAATTTTGATGTGGCTGGTGAAAAAGTAGAAGGTGGAATCAAGGGAGTAATTTATGGAGAGAGGGGAGTATGGCGACCAGGGGATACTCTTCACCTCAGTTTTGCTCTGTTTGATAAAGACAACAAAATACCTGATGAGCTACCGGTTGTTCTGGAAGTATACAATGCCCGGGGACAGTTGAGCCATAAGGCAGTTAAGACCGATGGTATTGATGGCTTTTATTCCTTTCCGGTAACTACTGATTATGAAGATCCAACTGGCAATTGGAGAGCTCTGGTTAAAATAGGAGGTGTTCAGTTCTCTAAAATGCTTAAAATTGAGAATGTTAAACCAAATCGCTTGAAAATCGAACTGGAATTTAATCGTAAAGTTCTGAGCGCAAATGATATAAGACAGACACTTGATTTCAGTTCTCAGTGGCTGCACGGGGCTCCTGCAGCCGGTATGCGTGCCGAAGTGAATGTTAAGCTGGCACCCGGGAAGACAGGTTTTGACGGATATAAGCACTTCAGTTTTTCTGATCCTTTGAAGAAATTCTGGCCAAATGAGATTCTGGTTTTTGATGATTTATTAGATCAGAATGGAGTGGCAAAAATACCATTGGATTTAAGGGTCAGTGAATCTGCTCCGGGAATGCTGGGTGCAATTTTTACTTCACGTGTTTTTGAAAAGGGAGGCGATTTTAGTACAGATGTCTATAGCGTTCCTTTTTCTCCCTATGATCGTTATGTTGGATTATCAATTAGTGGAATGGATTCTCCAGGATCCCAACTCCCGACAGATACTTTACATAAGGTGGATGTGGTAACACTGGATAAAGAAGGACAAACGGTGTCGGTCAGAAATCTCAGAGCCAGAGTCTATAAAATCCAGTGGAGGTGGTGGTGGAGTTCACAAAGAGATGATTTAGCCTCTTTTGTTGGTAGTGAACATGAAAATCTGATATATGAAACCGGATTGTCTACCCGGGATGGAAAAGGGAGCTTTTCATTTAAAGTAGATTATCCAAATTGGGGAAGGTATCTGGTACATGTATCCGATCCGAATGGAGGACATGCTGCCGGACAAATAATTTATCTCGACTGGCCCTCCTGGGTGAATCGTAGTGGTCGTGCAAATCCTGCAGGTGCTACCATGCTGACATTCTCTGCAGATAAGAAAGAATACAATACTGGTGATAAAGCTGCTTTGACTTTTCCAAGTATGGATGGAGGCAGGGCTTTGCTGACTATTGAATCTGGTAGTCGAATCATTGAATCCCGGTGGATCAAAACGAAGAAAAATGAAACGCGTGTGGATCTGGAGATCACAGAAGAGATGGCTCCTAATGTTTATGCATCCATTTCTTTGATCCAGTCGCATGTGCATGACGAAAATGACCTTCCGATTCGACAGTATGGTGTTCTGAGGCTTCTTGTGAAAAATCCTGAATCCCGACTGAATCCGGAGATTGAACTCCCTGACGAAATACGGCCTGGCGAAATATACAAAATCAAGGTATCTGAAGCTGACGGAAAGGCTATGACCTACACTCTGGCCGTTGTGGATCAGGGTTTATTAAACCTTACCCGCTACAAAACTCCGGATTTATGGAGAACCTTTTATGCCACCGAAGCTTTGGGGGTAAAAACCTGGGATCTTTATGATGATGTACTGGGTGCCTATGGTGGAAGAATTGAAAGCCTTTTGGCGATTGGGGGAGATGAGGGAGAGATACAGAATGAAGCAAAAAAAGCAAATCGCTTTGAGCCGGTAGTGACTTTCCTGGGTCCTTTTGAATTAAAAAGGAACAGATCTGAAACCCATAAAATAACAATGCCAAATTACGTTGGAGAGGTAAAAGCCATGGTTATTGCCGGCAAAGGGATAGCATGGGGATCGGCAGAGGCTGTTGCCCCCGTAAGACAACCTCTGATGGTGCTGACAAGCTTGCCCCGAAGGTTAAGTCCGGGTGAAAAAGTCATGCTTCCGGTAAGTGTTTTTGTCATGAAGGAAGGCTTGTCAAAGGCATCTGTTCGCTTGATAACTGAAGGACCGGTTCAAGGCTTCGGTGAAACAGTGAAGGAGATTCAGATCAGTGGACCAGGTGAACAGATGGTTTATTTTGACCTCATTGTAGACGAACAACCAGGCAATGCAATTATTAGAGTTGAGGTGAGTTCTGGAAATGAAAAGGCCAGTCATTTAACAGATATAGAAGTAATTAATCCTAATCCGTTTATTTATCGTACCACTAATTATTTATTGGAATCAGGACAGGAGTTAGAAGTTGGAATTAATTTCAAAGGGATGAAAGGTACTAATTCCGGAACACTATCGGTATCGGGGATTCCTTCCTTCAATTTGGAGGAAAATCTGCAATACCTGGTGAAATATCCTTATGGTTGTGTTGAGCAAACAACTTCTGCAGCTTTCGCTCAATTGTTTCTTAACAGACTAATTGAATTGGATGAGTCAACGAAGAGAAAAGTTGACAAGAATATCAGGGAGGCGATCAAGAAGCTATCTGGCTTTCAACTACCCGGTGGAGGATTGTCGTTCTGGCCTGGATCATCCGGAGTGAGCCTGTGGGGATCAAGTTATGCTACCCACTTTTTGTTAATGGCTGAGAAGGAAGGATATGTGATACCCTATTCTTTCAGGGAAAAACTGCTCAAATTTCAAAGCACAAAAGCATCCTCCTATTTGGGGAGATCTGATTATACGGGTGATTCTGATTTACAACAGGCATACAGGTTGTATACCCTTGCTCTTGGCGCACAGGCAAATATGTCTGCCATGAACCGCTTACGTGAAAAAGCTATTCTTGACCAAGCAGCCGCCTGGCGACTGGCAGCAGCCTACTCTCTCACAGAGAGAAATGATGTGGCTGAGGAAGTTATTCTATCGCACAATCCCAATGATTTGAGAAATTATTCCAGTCCGGGCTCATCTTTTGGTTCAGCCATGCGAGACAGGGCCATGATTCTTGAGACCCTTATTTTATTGGATCGAAAAGAGGATGCCTCAACGATAGTCAGAGAGTTGGCTAAGGATTTTCAAAGTCAAAGAAGGAGCACCCAGTCAACAGCATTCGGATTACTGGCTATGTCGCAGTTTGCCGATAATAAAGAGGATGATGAAATGATGCGTTTCACTCTGCAATCAGATGGCGGAGAGGATAAAATCAATACTCAGAAGTCTGTTTATCAGCTTCTATTGGAAGAACCTGATGATGGAAAAATAATAAAGGTCGTTAATCGGGATGAGGGAATGCTTTTTGTTGATCTGATAACTTACGGACAGGATATACCGGGTGAATCTGAGCCTGTTTCTGGCAGACTGGAGATTAGTTTTCAGTATACTGACATTGAGGGACAATCGATTGATATCGTGGAGATTAAACAAGGAGTCAGCTTTATGGCAGATGTTTGGATTCAAAATTCTACTGTGAACGGGCAATCTGATCATCTGGCTTTAAGTCAAATATTCCCATCCGGATGGGAGATTCTGAGTACCCGTTATGCGGATCAGATTAATATGGGTAATGAAAGTTCGTTCGAATACCGCGATATTCGTGACAACAGGGTTAATACTTTCTTCTCGTTAAAGGCAGGAGCCAGTGCACATTTCCAGGTTAAACTTAATGCAGCTTATGCAGGACAATTCTACATGCCGCCAATAAGTTGTGAGGATATGTACAGGCCGGAGATTTTCGCAAGTACAGGTGGAATTTGGGTTCAAGTGACACAGTAATGGTGAAAAGGTATACCTTAA
>JAYEFL010000348.1:0-7979 GCA_034658635.1 Bacteroidota bacterium
ATAATTTTTGGGAGATTGGAGAGCTGAAAATAGCATTAGTTAGTTTTTCGTCTTCCCAACTCATTTCAATCTCAATATTTCCATGTGCTTTGATTCCTTTGATATGTCCTGTTTTCCAAGCCTTAGGAAGAGCTGGTAGAAGAATAATCTGCTCTGAACGACTTTGAACCAGCATTTCAGCGATTCCTGCAGCACCTCCAAAATTGCCATCTATCTGAAAGGGTGGGTGATTATCAAACAGGTTGGGTTTAGTGCTTTTCCTGAAAAGCAATTGCAGGTGGTCATATGCGGATTCCCCATCCCACAAACGAGCATAGAAATTGATTAGCCAGGCGCGACTCCAGCCTGTGTGTCCTCCACCGAACGACAGTCTTCGTTCCAGCGTTTTGCGGGCAGCTTCGGCCAGTTCCGGAGTTTGATCAGGTGTAATCTGGAAAGTTGGATGTAAGCCGAATAAATGCGACATATGACGGTGTCCGGGTTCAGCCTCATCATAATCTTCTATCCACTCCATGATAGTTCCGTTTGCTCCAATTCTGGTTGGGGGCAGGCTTGACACAATACTTTTTAATTCTTTTACAAAAGGCTTGTCTTCACCAAGGATTTCTGCGGATTGGATGACTTTCAAAATCACTTCCCGAATGATCTGGCAATCCATGGTTGATCCGTATGTCAGTCTTTGACCTTTGCCGGTTTGTGGATCAATAAAATTATTTTCCGGGGAAGATGACGGTACACTCACCATAAACCCGGAGGGATGTTCTACCAGGTAATCCCGGATGAATTCAGCTGCACCTTTCATCGTGGGATAGGCAATGGTTTTAAGATAGACCGTGTCAAGTGTATATTCAAAATACTTGTACATATACAGGCTCATCCAGGCACCTGCCAGTGGAAAGCCATAACCATTGATCATTTGGCTTGATTTGGTTGATCCACTGGGTGTGGTTCTTCCAAAAAGACTGGTAGCGGTATGTGAAACCCAGCCATCAGAGTCGTATAATTCACGTGCGTTTCGCTTACTTAGTTTGTAGGTGGGGATGAGGAAATTATCCAATGATTTAAAGCATTCTTCAAGGTTTCCTGACAATCCTGGCCAATAATTCATTTGCAGGTTAATATTCTGGTGATAGTCAGCCTCCCACGGGGCCCACATATGGGGATTCCAAATGCCTTGCAGGTTGGCCGGCAAACGGCCAGGAGCTCTTGAGCTGCTCATCAGAAGGTACCTTCCAAACTGATAATACTGAGCATCAAGCAGGGGGTCAGTTTCCCCTTCAATCACCCTGTTCAAGCGTTCAAAAGTGGATAATCCAGGGGCTGATGTCAGACCCAGATCCAGCTCCACCTGGTTGAAAAGAGCCTTGTGTTCTCGTGAATGATCACCACGGAGTTGAGCTGCCGATTTATTTGCTGCTTTTGCAAGTATCTCTTCAGTCAGTTCTAAAGGATTTATCTGCCGATTGAAGTTCAGAGTTTTTACATCAAAATCAGTTGCTGCTGTCAGACGGATAATCACTTTATTGGCAGAGCTGATCTGAATTCCTGACGGATGGGCTGTTGCACTTCCTCCCTCCTGCAGAACCTTAACACGGGCTGCAAAGCGCATGTGCTCTCCACCAGGGCCTGATCCTCCGGGATTATCATCGTATGCTTCTGGCGCCGGTATATCAATGATCTGTCCGTCCATTAAAATAGTCTGATCATCAGGGAAGTAGATGGATGCATCTCGTTCCCGGTCAAGGTTGATTATGAGATTCAGAACATGTTTTTTTGAAGCAGTTATTTCAAGCTGGAGAATATCATCAACAGCAGAAATAAGGAGCTTCTTGGTAATCGTTAGTCCACTTAATTTAAAATGGGTGGTTTCAATCCCGGTTTCAATATCAAGAATCCTCTGATAGTCTGTTACAGAATCAGGCAGATTAAAGTCAAGCGTAAGGTTTCCCAAAGTCTGGTAGGAGCGGAAAGATGTTGGACTGAAGGTCAGATTATCCATCCCATATTCGTATGCTGCCTGGTATTCATTTTTCAGCAGCATTTGCCTGAATTGCTCCATGTGATAAGCCGCATCTTCAGGTAGATTACCCTGGGGTTCACCAGCCCAAAGGCTTTCCTCATTCAGTTGAATCACTTGTTTTTGAACCTGGCCGTGATCCATCGCACCGATTCGTCCGTTCCCAAGCGGACTGGCTTCTTCCCAGGTTGTGGCAGGGTGGTCGAACCAGAGGAGTGTTGCAGAATCAGGAGGAATCCTATCTCGTTTACAGGCTGTGATGGAAAGAATTGCGATTATCAGGAGGGTTAGGTTTTTCATGGGGGGTGTTTGGTTATTCGGTTATTCGGTTATTCGGTTATTCGGTTATTCGGTTATTCGGTTATTCGGTTATTCGGTTATTCGGTTATTCAGTTATTCGGTTATTCGGTTATTCGGTTATTCGGTTATTCGGTTATTCAGTTACTCGGAAGATAAAGGTAAAATGTTTCTCCGAAAGAAGACACAATAAAACAGTGGACGTATCATTTAGGTGGTGAAGGACACGGGTTTGGTTGAAAATTTAGTGTCAAATCCTGACTAATTCTTTTAAGGCCAAAATTCGAGTAAACATTAAAAAGAGAGTATTTTGATGTTTGCTTCTTGGCGATCTTTCGCAAGTGTCAAATGTGGTGTCAGAATGATAAAACGAGAATGGTAATAATTGCCTGAGGCAGGAAGGGCTTTTGTTTCATGAGGAATTATATTATGCCCATAAACTTAGTGAAACATAATTTTGTATCCTAAGTTCACTGACTTTGACTATGTGATTTCCGGGATGGATGTGGTTTTTCAGTTGGAGATCGGAAACACTTTTCTTTTTTTCATAATAATTGAATTTAATTTGAATTTTCTACGATTTTGTGATAATTGGACCCTGTAATCGTGAATCTCTTAGAATTATAATCAGAATTTCTGAGGTTTAGTATTGAATAATCAGAAGAAAACTTCGGTTATGGATTGCAGAGTGCAAGGAAGAAAACATATAAGATTAGCTTTGGACCATAATTCTAATTGCAGAAAAAATCTCAACCTAATTAGCAGAGTTGATGAGAGATAGAATTAGATCAATATTATATTTCTGTGTTGTGGAATTATCGAAAGTTAACCTTGATATTTGTGATTTGTTGGTTTTGGACAGTGAAATCGAGAAAATCATATTTCATTCCGAACTTTCCCCCTGGAAATCCACCATTTAAACAGGTGTCACCGTCACATGAACATGTTATCACTGCCTCATAATAATATTCTCCGGAGGGTAGGGTTATTTTGTAAAGCTTTTGATAATCAGACACATTAACTTTTCGGAAAAACTCGCCTCTGTACAGAGAATCTACGGTATAGGCAAAGCCTAAAGAGACCCTGTGAATATTTTGCTCTGGTATTCTTTTATACTCTGGGATAAGAAACTCGACTTCAACAAATCCATGATCAGGCGGGATAGGTATATCTTCACTTCCGATTATATCATCCTCAGGGTTACAAGACACCAGCATCATTCCTATTGAAAATATGATCCATAAATTCTTCATCATTAAAACTCCTCCCCAAATTTTAGAAAGCCCAAATGATTCGTTTCTTCTGACTTGGCCAAATAATTAATCGTGAGATCAGAAAACCGATTATTATATGATCCACTATATACCCTTGATGCAAAAATTCCAACTGCTCCATCCAGGTTAGAATAGTCTCCTACAGCACCAACCGGGATGTTATTATTTTCCTCTGCAAGGATAAAAAGATTCATCTCCTCTCCTCCGGTGCAAATTTCCAGGTCGAAACCAATAACCTTTCTTTGCACACCAACCGGAGGAGTCTTTAAATGATCCAGAATGGAATTATAAAAGTTCTGCCCATTAATATAATCAATCACCACAGAAGCATCCGAGACTAATGACACTTGCGGAAGTTGAATATCCAATGATTTATGTGTCTGGAATTCACGATCTCCTTCGCGGTAATGAATTCTTATGACAGGCTGATAAACAGCATATTTTGATGGGTGAGTCCATCGAAGATTGTATCCCTGCTCAGGAAGAATAGTGATTTCCCTTCCAGGCATGTAAACAGGATCAAGAATTTTAACTGGTGGAATTACATATGTTGACCCTACGATCAACCTGGGCAATTCAGGGCTGTAGATATATAGACTATACTCTGACCCCACTTTTAACTTACACTTCACTTCTAGAAGCTCCAGGTTTTCAGTATTGAAAAATCCACTGTCCCTGACATTCACATCACTTGGTTCAAAGTAATAGATATTTCCCTGCTCACCATGAATATTTTCAGCCAGGTAAGCGTAGAAATCTTCATGGTACACCAGGCTGTCAGAATGCGGCGGGTTTTCTCTGGCATCTTCAAACGCCAGATATGATTTCCCAATTCTCAGATAATGGATTGAATCATCAGGATTCAGAATGCAATACACGACTGGTGAATACCCTGAATCAGCTACCAGTTCCAGTTCACCAGAACAACTATTTAGCCAAACAATTGCTATGCAAAAGACTATAACATTTATTGAATACTTATTCCTCATCTTTTACACATCTCACTGAGTAAAACAATTCATTTTCAGAAAAACCAGTGTAAATCCGACTCTTGTCTTTGAGTAAAGCAATATTCCAAGAACCAACTGTAAGTGGCCACCCCAATTGCCTTTTATATGACCAAAAGTAGGTGATTTCACCTAAGCCTTCAAATTTTACACCTCTTCCGGTGAGACTAGTGGCCCAACGTCCATACCCGGCAAATAAAGCATTAAAATCTGCTTCGCCACCAACTAATAATTTTTCTGCCTTATCGAATCCTCCAATGCTGCTAATCAATTCCTCCCAATCATTCCTCGATGGCATATGCCAGCCTTTTGGACAGATTCCTTCAACGTCACCATAAATATCGTTGCGGGTAGCATGGTAAACATTATATAGGCCTCCGAGATAATTACACCAGCGAACGGGATCATAAGCACTTCTTCTATAACACATTTTCTCTACATAGTCTTTATTTGGATCCCAAGGTGAAAAATTTAGGTTCTCTGACATCCACCACTGATTTCCGACTTTCACTGTTCCATACATCTGTTCATCTCGATGATCACGGATCAGGCCAGTTTCATTTGTGTATGGGGAAACAATGACATATTGAGAAGTAGTATCACTCAATCCTTCAGGGTCCTTTACCTCCAGAACAACCTGGTACGTTCCGGCTTCCGGATATTGATGGTAAACTGTGCGCTCCTTTGAATATTCAGTATCAAAGTTCCCATCCCCGTTATAATCCCAGCGGACCTGTAAAGAAGTTGGCAGGGACTCCGGATCACGGGTCATCCAGGAATCAAAATAAAATTGTGTACGGATATTGCCACGTTTGCATCCTACCTCAAGAACCGGTTTGGGTGGAAGGTTTTCGTGATAAATTGTAATCTCCTTTTTTATTTTGGCAATCAAATTATTAGTGTCTCTCACCTGCATTTCTAAGGAATAATCAGCCTCCCTACCAAACCGGACAGTTATGGAACTACATGTATCCCATTCTGTCCATTCGTATTCCGGTGGTAGTTTCCAGGAAAAAAGCAAAGTGGTAAAAGGTTCATCACGGTAAAAAGTCGTGGAGGCATCCAACAAAAATGTATCAGCTGTTGTGCCGTATTCTGGTGTCCATGTGAAATTCGGAATCAGGTCAGGGTTCAGGTTATTTACTTCTACGGTTTTCATTGTTTGAGCTGTCAGTTTTCCCGGATCTTGTACCTGTAATGCAACATCGTAAAAATCCATATCCCTGAAAACATGTGTAACTATTGGCTCAGACTTGAAATGTGTGTCCCAAGTTCCGTTTCCGTCCCAATCCCAGCGGAAAACTAATTGGTCAAGGGAATCTTCGTCGTCAAAACTAACTGATGCATCGAAAATGAACTCAGTCAGAAAATTCCCAGATGGAGGATATGCTACAAATCCAGCATGAGGTGGAGAATAGCCCTGATCAATCTGAATATCCTGACTAATTGTGTCAGTAAGTCCGTTGGAATTAATCACTTGCAGAATCGTTTGATATCTGCCCGGAGCATAGAAACGATGTTTGCTTATTGAATTTTTCTCATACTCTGTATCCCAGACACCATCACTGTTCCAATCCCAACGGTAATATGCATTTAGATTTGCTGAACCTGAATTAGTAGCGGAGGCCTTTAAATTAAAGGTGTCTGTTGTTAATCCAAAAACTGGTTCGAAAGCAAAGTGTGCGACAGGGGGTATTGCCTGATCAGTAGATCTATCACAGGCGATGCATAAAAACAGAAACAGTACTATTATACAACGTAAACTATTTATTTGCATTGTTAATTATTGTATAAAATGAATGCCATTTGCATTGTTAATCAACTATAGCCAGATACGATAGTTACGGCTGAAAATAGTGATTATCTTTGAATAATGTTGGTATCTTCATATCTCTTTGTAAACGACATAACCCAAGGGCATCGACCTCAGTTCGAGTTTCTGATTTTTAAATGAACAGCTTCGCCCCGTCAGTCACATGACAAGGCAAAATCCAAATACGTAATAAACGTACAAACTCAAAAAAGAATAATCGGCACCAAAATTGTCATTGCTCAATATTTTTTCGATATTCTTCGACTTCATTGAGCATTTTGCTCACAGGTTTTTCTAAATACTCACATATCCTTACATAAGTTTTCATGGTAAGACCTTTCTTTCCAGATTCAATTCTTCCAATATGAATGCCGGTTTCTGCTTGCATTTTGTTTTGGCTGACTCCAAATTGCTTTCGATGCATTGCTCTTTTTTCACCCAATATTTTTATGAATTCTTCAGTTGACATGGCTGTTTTCATTTAGTGGTTCAACATGTGAAAAAGGGATTTGAACTGATAATCCGCTAGTCCCAATTCTTATAAAAACTTCTTTGCTGGTTCCGGTGAAACAAACTTCAGCTTCCTGACCAATAAATGGTCCGGCTATGACCCGGATATTTTGCTCTTTTCTTAGGTTACCCGGTCCTAATACATAGTTCTCATGATTATTGCATAATTCACGCAGGCCTTTGATCTGGTTTTCCTGAATTGTATCAGGCTCTCCTCCACTTCTAACAAAGCCAACAATGTTTTGGCATGCGCAAATTGATAATAGCTCAACACAACTCAATTTTGCAAATATGTATTGAGAGAACAATGCTGCTTTTACACGCTTTGTGCGATCACTCCATTGTCTAGATTTATAAGTAGCCGGACAAAAGCAGTCAACACTTCGTTTTTTAAGATAATCAACTGACTTAAATTCAGCTCTTGATTTGGTGCGTAGCGCAAGCTGCCGATGTAGAAATCGCAGGTGATAAGATTGTTGTCAATCTTAAGAAAATGAGACATATAAGGATGGAGAAAAGACTTATCCAAGGGCGGTCGCCCACCCTTTTGCAGACTAATGATGTTCAAAGCCCTATTGATCCAAAGCCTTTACAATCTTTCCGATGACCAATTGGAATACCAAATAGTGGATAGGACAAGTTTTAAACCCTTCCTTGGATTAAAGAAGAGCGACAAGGTTCCTGATAGCAAAACATTTTGGGTATTTAGAGAGTATCTTATTGAAAAGGAAACACCACGCCAACGCAATACCCGTGAAGAGAATGAGCATATAAAAGAAACCGGAAAGGCACCGGAGAACTGGAACAAAAAGCCAGCAATAAAGAGAAATCCAAAACACGGGTACGGGTTGAGCATGTATTTGGTTTTGTGGAAAACAGCATGAATGGCTCAACTGTACGAACCATAGGGCTTCCAAGAGTAAAAGCTAAAATTGGGGGGGGGTAAAATGTGGTTTTCAGAAAAAACTGTATTACATTTATGTCAAACAATGGTGCCAGAAAAACAGGTTTTTAGAGGTGCCCTTTATATATGCATAATCTAAACCTTCAATGAAAAATAT
>JAYEFL010000349.1:0-26197 GCA_034658635.1 Bacteroidota bacterium
GCAAATTCAAGCTCCCTATAATCCAGCCCTTTGATCTCTTTGTATATGGCAGCACGAACAATCTGCTCAACAGTGGGAGTATCTTTACGTCCAAAAGTGCTTTCACTTTCATATTTAGTAATGTCGGTTTCAGCAAACTGATTAATTCAGGCTTTGATTCTAAAACAGTATCAATTAAGCCAAACTCATCTATGATTTCCTTAAAGGTTTTTTGTGAAATATAGTATTCAGACAGTATTTGAGCATCTGATGGTGACATCTCTGAAATAATGTCCTTTAATTGATAAATGACTTCTTTTTCCTCATTTTCTGTCATGTAATAGCTATTTACCCTGAACAAATTGTTGAATTTTATTTTCACATACAGCATCCAGTCTTTTTGCTTTTGTCGCACGAGGCGACGAATAGTATTATCAGAAAATCCAATCAATATCGGCAGAATTGGATCATTATTCGGGAATTTGTCTTTCTTTGGCCAGAATTCAGCAATTGTATCCTGATAAACATCTTCCTTGTTCTCTTTAGTAAAAAGCATATTTGCTTTTAAGTCCCTGCTAATGTGATATTAGAGGGGGGGGGGAGACCAAGCTAAGAGCTTCTGATTCTCTTCTCCTGATCTGTCCTACAGTTATTTTATAAATGTGATTCTCTGGGTGCTTCATCTTTAGATTTCACCATCGCCTCCTCCTCTTATGTGAATTTGTTCTTCAATCGTCAGGGTTCTGATCTTCCTTTTTTTTCAGAATCAATTGTGCTTTTCATGATGTATTATTTTTAGTTAAACAAAAAGCTATCACTGATATACCGCAGTAAGGAGCAAAACCTTAATGTATTTTTGCATTTTTTTGTAAACCAATTTATGTGTCAGTTATGGTAGAAGGTTAATGATCAGAATCTAACACAAGTTCATTTTCGGAATGCAACCAAGCTTCATACCATTTCATAGATAAAATATTATCTTTATGGATAATGATATTTAATTTAGGACAATATATTATCTGCCATGGGGAAGTATAGCATAAATAAACTGCCATCTGATATTCTTAAATCGACTGCGCAGAAAGTTGCAGCATTAAGAAAAGGTTTAAAATGGACCCAGCAGGATCTGGCAGAAAAATCAGATGTATCTTATGGAAGCATAAAGAGGTTTGAACGATTTGGTAAAATATCGTTTGAATCACTCCTTAAGATTGCAGAAGTCTTAAACCGACTCGAGGAATTTGAAAGCCTTCTTCTTCCTAAAGACGATGAACGACTTAAAGATCTATTCAAACTCTTATAATGAACATGGCTAAATTGACTCATCAAGCACCCAAAGGAAGCAAACGAATAAACGTCTTTCTGAAATTTTCCGGAGATGAGATTCCTGTAGGCAAGCTAATACTAGACAACAGGTTGGTACATTTCAAATACGATGATGATTTCATAAATCGCGGAATGAATCTGTCTCCTTTTAGGCTGAAATTCAATACTGAAATCCAGGTTGCTAACCCTGATCCTTTTCACGGATTGTTCGGATTATTTGATGATTCGCTTCCCGATGCTTGGGGTATGCTCTTGTTGAACCGTGCATTAGCAGAGAAAAGTCTTTCATTAAATGATATTAACATTCTGGATCAACTCGCTTACATAGGCGAATCGGGTAAAGGTGCTCTTGTTTACCGCCCTGCTATCACAGAAGGTGATAGATATAGATATAGTGATAATATCAATCTTGATCGGCTAAAAACCGCAATGGACGAAGTATATTTAGGTACTAGCACTGAAGTCATTGAGGAACTGATGTTTTTGGGTGGATCTTCAGGTGGAGCACGACCAAAGGCAAATGTGGGATATAACCCTGAAACAAATGAAATAATTCATGGGTATCATAATCTTCCGGAAGGTTTTAGTCACTGGATAATTAAATTTCCAAGTTCAGAGGATCCACAGGATATCGCAAATATTGAATATGCTTATCATAAGATGGCATTGGTTGCCAAAATTACAATGAGCGAGTGCAAATTGCTTCAAAGCACTAAAGGCATGCAAATCTTTGCTGCCAAACGCTTTGATAGAATTGGTAATGACCGGATACACATGCATTCTATGGCGGGTCTTACCCATGATAACTTCCGCTTAAGCCATATCGATTATGGACATATTATTGATGTCGCCTACCAAATGGAACAATCGGCTTCAGCACGGAAGAATGTGTTACGTCTAGCTGCTTTTAATATATATAGTCACAACAGGGATGATCATTCAAAAAACTTTTCATGGTTAATGAATGAATCTGGACAATGGACATGTGCTCCTGCATACGATTTAACATACTCATCAACCCAGATAGATGAACACAGTACACGAGTTAGTGGTGAAGGTGCAAATCCGGGCAGAAAGCATATAGTTGAATTAGCTAATGAATTTAGTATCAGTAAGCCTGAAGAGATAATTGATCAAGTTCAAGAGTCAATAGCCCAATGGCCAGATATTGCTAGAGAGTGTGGGGTAAGTAAGGTTTCAATTAAAAGAATTCACTCCAAGTTTTTGCAACTAAGAGATTAGGGATACTTTCTGGCAACAACATCTTTTCAACATGTGATAAACTCAATCTCTTGATTATATTTAATCCTTGATTACTTCTAAGTACTTTAATTATGAGAACGATCCTTGTTGTCACTCTTGCCTGCTTATCACTTTTTGTGCAGGCTCAGGAAGACATAGTTTCTGAGGTTTTATCAAAATTGGAATATAGAAATGTCGGACCTACTCGTGGTGGACGCGTTACTACAGTCGCTGGAATTGAGACTGCTCCCTCGACGTTTTTTATGGGTGCTTCAGGGGGTGGGGTTTGGAAAACGACCAACTCTGGACGATCATGGAAGAATGTATCTGATGGCTATTTTGCTACCGGCTCAATAGGAGCAATCAGTGTATCCAAAAGTAATCCTGATATAGTGTATGTGGGAACCGGATCTGATGGGATTCGTTCAAATGTAATCATCGGAAAAGGAATGTATAAGTCTGCGGATGAAGGAGATAGCTGGGAGTTTGTGGGCTTGGAAAAGGCTGGGCAGATTGGTGCTGTTGAGATTCATCCTGCTCATCCGGAGATATGTTTTGTGGCGGCAATCGGAAATCCCTTCGGAGAAGATCCGGAGAGAGGAGTTTTTTAATGAGGTTTCAATAAAAGTATTCAAAAATAACACCTAATGTTCAGTGTAACGCCTGAAAGGACAAAAAGGTCAGAATTGTTTAGTTATTTTTTTGGGTTTTCCTTAGTGTCCCAAATTCCAAATTAAGTGAGCCATCGAAATTTGTTATCCCCGATCTGCATTTTATTGGAATTTAGATGTTAAGTTGTAGATTTACTTAGACCCAGAGTAATAAATCTGCAATTAATGTGAGCATTCAATAGGTCTCTGATTGAAGTTAAGAAAACCATATTAAAAATAACTGAAGATGAAACATTTTAGAATTCAATTATTTTCTGCTTGTGCGCTTGTATTATTAGCGGTGGGAGCTCATAATCTTCAGGCACAAACAAAGAAAAAAGTACTGACTATTGAAGATGTGGAATTGTGGAGGAGCAGCTCAGTTACCTTGTCTGATGATGGGATGTGGTATACTGTTCTCTACTCTTTAAACGAGAAGCCTGATTTGAAAAATGATTCAATCAGGCAAAAAAGGGATTCTTTGGATATCGATCTTTACGGCGAAGAGGCCAGAACGAATGTTCTTTATATCTGTCATTCAGAAGCGGGAGTGAAATATCAAATTCAGGATGGTAGCAATCCGATGTTTTCAACAAATTCTGATTGGATTGCTTATCGTATTAAACCTGAATCAGAAGAGAAGGACGAGAAAAAGAATGAAACGATCATTGAGTTGAAAAATCTCAGCACTGGAATAGATAAACAGTACAAATCAAATGCTACTTATCAGTTTCCAGACGATAAAAATTACTTTATTACCAGCGATAAAAATAGTCTCCTGATTTATGATCTGGATAATAAAAGGGAACACTATATTGGCAATATCGGTGAGTTTCTAATTGATAAGAAATCGGAGTACATAGCCTATACAATTGCATCAGATGATAAACGAGGGAACGGCATTTATCTGTATAATCCGAAGAAAATGACTACCAAGGCGGTGCAAACAGGAAACTATATTTATTCAAACCTGTCTTGGAATGATGCTAAAAATAAACTGGCCGCATTTAAGTATACTCAGGTTAAGGAGAAGGTCGATTTTGAAAACATGTGTATCAATATTATTTCAGACATAGATTCTGATTATCCTGAATCCGTAGAGTATAAGGTGAAAGATATAGATGGAATGCCAGAGGGAATGGGCCCCGCTGTTAAATTAGCTTCATATTCTGGTAAAATTATTTGGAGCAAAGATGATGAGCGTTTTTTCATCAAGATTAAGGAGTATGATTCCAAAAAAGAGAAGGAAGCAAAAGATGCTAAGGCGAGTGAAGAAGAAGCAACGGTTAATGTTTGGCATTGGAAAGACAAAAAACTACTGTCGCAGAGAATGCTGGAAGCTGAGAGAAATAAGAATAAAGTTTATGATGCCATATTCTTCGCACAGTCAAATAGCATTATTCAGCTGACTAGCAAGGAGATGCAACAAATGAGTATGAGTCGGGGAACTGATAAATGGGCCATCGGGACAGATAATCGCGCGTATATTTCAGACTGGGATGTTCGGAAGAACGATTTGTATACGATCAACTTATTGACAGGTAAGAAAAACCTTATTGCAAAGGAAAGTAGTAGCAGGGTGCAGATATCTCCCGATGGTGAAAGTATGATACTGTGGGAGAATGGGCAATACTGGTATTATGGCTTTGAGAGTCATGAAAAGTATTGCATTTCATGTGAAATGGATATCTCTTTTGTCAATAAGGAAGATGACCATTGGGGTTCTGAACGGGGTTATGGTTTTGTGGGCTGGGTAAAAGATCAAAAGGCTGTGATCGTTAACCACAAACTTGATGTATACTTGTTGCCTCTTGATAAAGGTTCAGAGGGTAGAAACCTGACAGAATCTATTACATCAAAGGATTCTATCCGTTTCCGTTTTGATATAATTAGCTTTTTGCGAGAACCAGAGATAGAAGACAGATATATTGATCTTTCTGCCCCGATTATTTTGTCTGCGTTTAATATTAAAACGAAATATGCCGGTTATTACCAGTTGGAAAAAGAGGAAATAAAGAAACTTATTTACATGCCGGCTTCATTTTCTGCTTCTCGAGGAATGGGTAGATTGATAAAAGCTGAGAAATCAGATGCTATTATATACAGGTTAGGCAACTATAAGAATTATCCGGAAGCTTATCTGAGTAATACAGATTTTTCAGGATCTAAGAAAATTACCAAAACAAACCCTCAGCAAAAGGAATTTAAATGGGGGAAGCGCATATTGATAGATTATACGAATGATGATGGAGTGGATTTGCAGGGGATTTTAAGCATTCCGGTTGATTATTCGAAGAAACAGAAGTTACCTATGATTGTCTATTCGTACGAAAAGATGTCGCAGAATATGTACAGTTATGCATCTCCTCGTATTTCAGGTTCCGGCCTTTGTGAAATGATGTATGTATCTGATGGGTATCTTTTTCTCCAGCCTGATATACATTTTAATGTTGGAACACCTCATTCTGATATGCATGAATGTATAGATGCTGCGATTGAGAAAGTAATTGAACTGGGTTATGCTGATGAAAATTGTATTGGATATGAGGGATTTAGTTATGGCGGACACAGTGGAATGTTTATGTCAACACAGGACAACCGCTTTGCTGCAATTGCTGCTGGGGCCGGAGTTAGTAACCTGGTTCAGGGATTCAACATTGATATTGTGAGAGATGGTAGTAATGAGCAGGATTACTATATGACCGGACAGGGAAGACTTGGTACTGATCCTGTAAGTGATACGGAAATGTTCATATCAGAATCGGCCGTTTTCAATGCACAGAATATGAATACCCCTCTCTTGCTGTTTCACGGCACTGAAGATAATGTAGTACAATGGGAGCATTCTTTCGGATTGTATAGCATTCTACGTTACCTCAAAAAACCGGTTGTCTTTCTTTCTTATCGGGGAGAGGGACATGGTTTAAGGAAAAGAAGTAACAGACTGGATATTCAAAATAAGCTGAAAGAGTATTTCGATCACTATCTGAAAGGCAAAGAGGCCGGGGAGTGGATAACTGAAGGCTTGCCTTACTCTCTGAAGGAGAAATCTGACAAAAAGAAGACCAAAGGAAAAGACAGAACTGTTTTACCAATTTGGAAATAACTTGATTTCATTAAATATGCGTAGAAAAATTTGTGGGAATAGCCCATGTAGATAGAAACGTTGAAGGTGTTGTAGAAATGATGCTTGACGCAACACAAAAATATGATAAGCCTCTTAATCAAGAAAGGATTTTTGGATGGCATGCAGCGTTATTTCCGACAGGTTAGGGGTGATACCTTTATTCACTTTGATCAGGAAACTGACACATCATATATCTACACTGATTATGATATTATTAAGCGCTTCGAAATCGGTAGTATTATAAAAATTGGATGCCAGGGAATCATGTTGGAAAGGCTTGTCGTAGATTTATTTGTAGGATTAGGAGTGAAGTATTATCACGCACAATACGAATATGAAGTTCCAGATTTCAGCTTAAATCTCAACCAATGTTTTTAGTTCTTTATTTGTGAGGTCGCCGATCCATTTTTCACCCGTATTTACGGTTAAATCAGCTAGTTCTTTCTTCGACTGAATCATTTCATTGATCTTTTCTTCAAAACTATCTTTGGTTATCATGCGGTATACCATTACATTTTTATCCTGACCTATCCGGTAGGCCCGGTCGGTTGCTTGTTGCTCAACCGCCGGATTCCACCAGAGGTCAAAATGAATAACATTACCGGCTGCTGTCAGGTTTAATCCGGTGCCGGCAGCCTTGATAGAAAGGATGAATGTTTTAAGATGGGTTTTAGTTTGAAAATCGACAACCATCTCATCCCTCTTTTTTCGGCTTGTTCCTCCGTGCAGAAACATAATTGGCGTATCAAAATGACTATTGATAATACGTTCCAGCATCTTGCCCGTTTCTCTGAATTGTGTGAAAATCAGCACTTTTTCATTGGCTTCGTATATATTTTCCAAAAGTTGCAATAACAGCTGTGTTTTTCCTGATAGCATTGGGTCATCCTGTTGCTTTTTCAGATATTGGCTTGGGTGATTGCATATTTGTTTCAGGGCAGTCATCAACTTGAATACCATTCCCCTGCGTTTTATTTGATCATCACTATCCTTACCCTGGTATTGTTCGATTGAATTCATCATATCATCAACAACATTTTTATAAATTGCTGCCTGCTCTTTTGTTAAATGAGCGTAACTGTCGTTTTCTACTTTATCAGGAAGATCGCTAATGATTTTTTTATCAGTTTTCAAACGGCGCATTATAAAAGGGGCTGTGATCTTTTTGAATTTGTCGAGTTTTTCCTGATTTCTTTCCAGTTCTATTGGTTCTGCATAATTTTTACTGAAAAGCTTCAGTGAACCCAAATATCCCTTATTGGTGTAGTCAAACACGCTCCAATATTCTGACAATCGGTTTTCAACCGGTGTACCACTCATCGCAATTCGCACAGATGCTTTGATTTTTTTTACTGCCCTTGTCTGTCGGGTAGAAGGATTTTTAATATTTTGTGATTCATCAATAATACAGCATTCCCATTTGCTCTTATTCAATATATCAATATCACTGCGTACAATACCATAGGTGGTTATTGTAATATCGGCATTTTGTTTATCCAGTACCCGGCTTGGTCCGTGATAAATGGAGGTAGTAAGCTCATTAGTAAACTTTTGTATCTCTTTTTCCCAGTTTGTAAGTAAAGTAGTTGGAACAACAACTAATGCTTTTCGCTTTTGCAGTTGTCCCTCTTCTTTCATTTTCAAAAGCAAAGCGATCACCTGAACAGTTTTCCCGAGACCCATATCATCGGCAATAATGGAACCTAATCCAATGTGCAAATTTTTATACATCCACTCGTATCCACGTAGTTGATACGGACGAAGACTGGCATCTAATCCTTTGGGTAAATTTACTTTTTTGATGGTGAGATAAGACTGAATCAGTTTTTTTGCCTTTCCGGATATTTTGATTTTTGCTCCATTATATTCCTCGCTAAGTGCAATTTGCAATACTTCATTAGATTTCAATACTGGCGGTGAATTCAGGTTTTTTTCGATCAAAGCAATTTCTTCCCTGTTAATTATCACATACTGATTTTTGATTTTAACAATCCCTGTCATCCCTTTTACCAAATCCAAAAACTTATCCGGGGACATAGTTGTATGTCCGAGTGCAATTTGCCAGTTAAAATCGAGCATATCAGATAATGAAAGAAAGCTTTTGCTTTTTTGGGAATTCTGACTCGGAAATAATGCAAGTGAAGATTGAGGTCGCACCAGCTTTTTCAAGGAATTTGGCAACAAAACACGAATACCGTACATCTTCACAAGTGGCAGAATTCGTAGTAATACATCGGTAAATCCTTCTGAATCAAATTCCAGTATCTCCTTACCTCCCGAACTTATTATTTGTTCTAACTCACTAAATGAAGAAGTAAGCAGGGTAAGGTCTTTTAAGACGCCGGTCTTTACATCCTTGAAGGATTTATCCTCCAGAAATGTACTCAGCCTCACCGGTTCCGTAAGGCCGTCTGCACGGTTCTCTACCAATACATCAACAATAAAAACTGCTTCTTCATCTTCCACTTTAATTACCGGGACATACTGTTTGTGATGGATATAAAAAATACTGATCCATCGGTGGATGGTTTGCGGAATCTCCTGTTCGCCCAGCCCTGAGAATTTTTGTGTTGCATAAGTAAAAAAGAATGATTCAACAGGATCCTCAGGCTTCACAAACTGATTGGCACAAGCATTGACATAGTAGTCAATAAACTGGGAGCATAATACTTTTACCTGCTCTTCAGGTTCAAAATATCTTGTTTCGAATGAAGCGTCAATTACTTGTACTGTTTTTGGGGGCGTTAGTTTTACAAGTGAATCAAAAATTGTTTTTACTGATTCATTCATTAAGGCCGGTATCCATCTGATAATATAGCTCTTGCCTGTAAGCTCAAGCATTTCAGGAATATAAGCGCTTTCAAGCAGTAATTTTAATGAGAACTTGTAAATCAGCAACAGTGAAAGCAATGGGTGCGACAGACGATTGATGATTTTGGGCGGAATGCGATCTAAAAACTCAATGAATTTGCTAATTCCTTGCCTCTTACTGAAATGTTTTTCCTCGTCATCGGCATACAGGATTGTGTCAAAATAGAACACCTCATTGTTGATGACCATTTCAAGGTCTGTGTACTTTTCGTAATTAATCTCGTTATCATCTTCGTGAATTTCCCTTTTCTGCTTTTCTGCATTTTTCCCAATCTTTTTATAGGCAGTATTTAAGCGGGTTTTAAAATCAGATTTATAAAACAGTGGTTTGTCTTCAAGTAAAGAAAGGAGTGTCTCTCTCAAATCGGGTATAAGAGAAAAATCAAATTGCTGTGGATCAACATCAGAACTCTGCGACTTGTTTAATGGTGGTTCTGTAATCAGTCTTTGTTTGGGTGATGGGATGTTAACCGTTGTTTCCTCTGGTTTAAAGCCGCTATTTGTCAACTCTTTCAAGATATCAAGTCCGTGAAGACTAAATATAATGAAGGGGTTTCTGTCTATTTCATTAGCAATAATGTAAATAACTGACGCCAGATGTTTGCAGGGTACTGCCCAGTCTGGACAGGAACAATGCATATCCAGGTCTTTCCAGGCATCAGGGAAAATTCTGATTTTATGGCTCAAAGCTATCGTGTTCAAGTGCCCGGGTAGTTCTCGGTTAAGCAGTTTAGAAAGAATAAGAGGGTTGTCTAACACAGCACTCATTATTTGCTTTTTCTGCTTTTCAGAAAAAAGTGGTACAGTAACAGTTACCCTGTATGGAGACAGACGGGTGCCTTGCACTTTCGCCTTTATCTTATTCCCATTAATCCGGATATCCTTTACAGAGCCGTTATTGGCATATCTCCTGCCGCGAGGCAATCGGTTTGAATAATCAATATAAGACAGTGAGTTAAGCCATTGTTCTCCCCACCATGTATTTCCGTATTTTATTGACATGAAAGCTGTTTATTGAAGCTAGAGCTCCCGTTCACCTGCATAAACTACAAATTCAAGCAAGAGTTCGAAGGTTGCAGTCATAGGTAGATATAAAGGATTTGTTTCCGAGCGAGAAACACTTATGGCACAACTGGAAATATTGTCTTCCAGAGCATTAATAAATGTGGTTTTTCCGCCTTTAGAGAAGTATAACTTATTACTGGAAGTTAAATCTGCAGTAGTGGATTCTGCGTTTTCCATTCCTTCAACAAATACCTCAACAAAATCCAGAAAACCTAGATTCCAATAGTTATCCTCTCCCGTAGTATTTTTTAATGTGAGATAGCATTTCACCAGGTTAACAGCCTCTACATCTTTAGCGCTGTAATTTTTACCCGATAGTTTTTCAACGGTATCTGTAAAAGGTACAGCAATTTCAAGCATGTATGACTCTTTCAAGTCTCGAAAATCGATGCTGTCCATTGTGAAATCTTGTACTACCGTGATATGGGCCACTTTGGCTATACTTCCACCATATAAAAAGTTTGGGTCATCATCACATCCTGCTATGAGTAAAGCTACTAAGGAAACTATTAGAATTCTCATTATTTTAGGTTTTTGCTTGGTTAGTATTTTTCGATTTATTAAAAACTGATTTTTCTTCAACAAAGAACGCGATTCATTTCCTTCATAAATTTAATGATTATTTTGATTTACTGCTTTTTGGTTTTCCTCATCGATTCTCCCTTGATATTTACGCGATATGCTCCATTGAGCAAAAAAAGTGCATCCTGATGTGTTGGTATCATAAGGTTGTTTTGCATATTATCTCCTAAAAGTACAAACTTGAGTACTACAAAAAAATCACTTGCGTAAGAGTTAGACTGACGAAAGAATAGTATTCTTCTCAATTGTCTTATCTTAGTTCCCTATCTATCATCAGAAAAACAACAGCCTTATGAAAACATTTCAACGATTTTTTGTCATCCTGTTGCTTCTTGTTGTAGCAGGATTTAGTTCTTTCGCACAAACGGAGCAAGATTCGAAGCAAGAAATTCATAAAATTATCAAGCAAAATGGATCTGCTTTTGTTGGGGTGATAATTTCTCAAGATGCACGGGAATTATTATTACAAACTGAGGATGTGGGACTAGTTTACATTCCCAAACACGAGATTGATGAAATCGTTGAGATAAAAGAGGGTGAAAAAGCGGTGACGGGTGGATTGTTTGCTACCAGGTACTTCTTGACTACCAATGGGCTCAATATCAACAAGGGAGATAATTATGTTATATGGAATCTGTTTGGTCCTGAGTTTCAGTTCGGTGTGGCTGATAACGTCACACTTGGGGTAATGACTTCATGGGCAGGTATGCCAATTGTTGGAACTGCAAAGTATAGTGGCCAGATTGCTGATAAGGCTTATGGTGGAGTTGGATTCCTTGGAGGAACAGGATCCTGGGCTTTCCCGGAGTACGGACTGCTTCTCCCATTTGGTTTCCTTTCAGTTGGAGATCGTGTTAACAACCTTAATGTTACTGCTGGTTACGGTTTGTTGTTTTCTGAGAGGACTGAATCTACATATACAATCAATAACACGCCGACCGAATATTCCACAAATAGTATTGATTATCACAACAGAACCTATAATGATACTGAGGGACGCGCATTATTTTCCATTGCCGGAATGTTCAGGATAAACGATAAATTCAGTTTTGTATTTGATTCCTTTTTTATGTTAGCCGGGAAAGAAACCTCACATCAGGAACGTAGAGAATCATATAATGACCAAACAGGTAAAGCAACTTATTCTGTTGTAACAGTTGTCGATAAATCTAATCCCTTAATTGTTTTAGCACCAGGATTACGCTTTCAGGCAAATGAGAGCAGTTCATTCCAGTTTGGCTTTACCGGCATTCATTTCGAAAGTGAATTTGTACCGGTTCCGATTCCTATGGTGCAGTGGTTTAAGAGGATTTGATAGACATAATACTTAAATTATCAGATAGTTGAAGCGATTTATTATTTTGTTTGTTGCTGTTTTCCCGCTAATCTTTTTTATCCGGGGATTTTCTCAGAACAATAGTCTGGAATACCGGATTAGTTTCAATAACTCGCTCAAAACCTCCAGCTCTGAATTCTTTTTTCAGCCTCCTGAAGAGTATGACTTCATCGGAGTGTCAGCCTATTGCATGGACAAATCACAGGCTGTAACTTTATATTATCGGCTTAAAAGGCTGGCTGGCTGGACTGTATGGACTGCTTTTCGGGTCTTTACTGATGGAGATACTCCTGATCGAGTTAGTTTCGAAGCGCCTCCTATTTATGGGGATTTTTCTGCGATCCAATTTAAAACGGATCAGACTGTTTCAGAAGAAATGGTTTTCAGGCTTTTTATCCCTGATCCGCAATTGAAGATCCGTACAGAATCATTAGAAATCATATCAGATAGTACTGAAGGTTGTTCATCCCTTATGCCGGAGGTTTGTCGAAGAGATTGCTGGTGCCCTTCAGGAGCTTGCTCTAAAGAGTACACACCTACTCTAACTCAGTCAACACATATTATTATCCACCATTCAGCAGGTCATAACAGTAGTGATAATTTTGCAGCAGTGGTTGCTTATTATTGGGATTTTCATGTAAATACTAATGGTTGGAGTGATATTGGCTACAACTGGTTGATTGATCCTAACGGAATTATTTACGAGGGCCGTGGAGATGGAGTGCAAGGTGCTCACTTTAGTTGCATGAACGGAAAAACAACAGGAATCTGTATTATTGGAAATTATGTTAATACCAATCCTACCGAGGCTTCTATGCAGAGTCTTAAGAGTTTTCTGGCATGGGAGGTTTGCAGCAAAGAACTGGATCCTGTCGGACTAGGATATCATTCTAGTTCCAGACTCAGATTATATACAATTTCAGGTCATCGTGATGGAAATCGCTCTACATCCAGTCATTCATGTGCCAGTGGAACCGTTTGCCCGGGAGATAGTCTTTATGAATTATTACCACAAATCAGGACAGATGTAGCCATTCTTGCAGGTATTATTTCGGATGAGCTGGGGCAGCAAACAGATTATTTAAGTCTGAACCGATTTCAGGTATTCCCAAACCCAAGCCAGGGAGAGTTTTCCATCTCTTTGGGATTCAAGGATAATGCAAGAAACTACAGAATTGAGATTCTTGATGTGACCGGCAGAGTCCTTTCTCAGAAATCGGGTGTTCCCGTTAATGGAGATATGATCTTTCAATTTACTAATGAACTGCCATCCGGACAGTATTTGGTCAAGGTTTCAACTGACCAGGAAATTGTTGCAAAAGCCATAATAATGCACAGGTAAGGCCTGTTATAGAGTCACATTCAGATCTTTGCTTAGTGCATTTCACTCAAAAATACCTGAGCCAATTTCCCATACACGTATGCCAGAAGATTCAGAAAGTACAGGCTGATAAAAAGCAGGATCACACCAATCAGTGCTACCACTAGTGTTTCAGGAACGGTATCAATTACCCAAAAATAATTGCCGTGCCAATCCATTTCGAACCAGGGGTAGCGATAGAGAAATGGCACGGCTATTAGTCCAAATGATGCGGAGAGAAGACCGATTGTTAAGCTGAATGAGAATATACCTAAGGGAAACCTCAGGAAGAGAAAAACCAGACCTTTCCATGTCAGAGAAGAACGCAGAATTTCTCTGAAGCGATTCCAAAAACCTCTGCTCTCAGGCTGACACCGCTCAGGAGATATATGAAAGCCGAGCATGGCAGATGTAAATGCTGCCTCAAAGCGTGCAAACCAATGCACCATTGCAAGCACTGCCATCAGTATAAAGATTCCTATTATCGTGATTAGTAATCCAAATCCAAGAGAAATCCCGGTTATGAGAAGAACAAAATATATTAGTCCGAGTGGAAAGGAGAGCAAAAGGTAGGCTACGTTCAGCCATGTTTGCGTTTTCCATAACGAATTGAAGAAATCTGGTCCTGTTTGTGGAGTAGGTTCGATTATTTTCATGGTATCAAGTTACAAAATATGTTATTATGATATTTTAGCACGAATATATTTTTGTTGTAACTCATTGTCGTGAGGAAAATAGTCTTGCAGATGCTCAGCCAGTCTTCTGATCTCACATGAGCTGTGAACCACCAAGAGAGGCGTTCTTGTATCGCCTCTCTTTTTTTGGTATATTTATAAAGCAGTTAAATAAATATATCAAATCATGAAAAATAGAATATTACTATTAGTTCTTGGTTTAAGTATCAGTGCCAGTAGCTTTAGCCAGGATCTTCCCGAAGTGATCGCCATGCGGGAAATCGAAATCCATGAAGAAACGAATGAAGTTATTTTCAAGAATTACTACAGAAAATGGTGTGATGTTCTGAAGGAGCATTCCAAAGGGATGAGCGGATGGTTGATGAAGGGAGACCGTGGAGAACGGGTAGATAAATACATTTTCACATATGGGTTTGATTATAAGGCAGCCAGGGATTATTATTTCCCATCAATACCACCGGCTGATTACAAACAATTCTATGCCCTGCCACAGGAGGCACTGAGTAAACTACCACCTGGTGTAGAAGGAACCAACACCTATACTGATTTTGTCGTACTGGGATATGCTGATATTGTTAGACCCCAGTTAGGAGAGGTCATAGGAATACATTGTCTTGATGTTAAGACGAATATGCAGGATGATTTTGAAAGTTTTGTATCAGAGGAGTTCAACTCAGCTATGCATAATAAAATCCCTGGGTTGAATCTGTATGTCCTGAAGGGTGACCGAGGTGAGAGGAAAGGCCATTATATCCTGGTTTATATTTTTGATACGGTTGAGCGCAGAAGTGAATATATACCCCGGGAAGGAGAAGTCACAAAGGAATTTACAAAAGTCTTTAAGCAGGTAAGTACTGTGTTTGAGAAGTTTAAAGGTTTTCAGAACGATGAAATTTCCTACACGGATTATATAGTGATGTATTAATTGAGCAGGAAATTCTGGCGTTAGCTTACATTTAAAACAGAATCGAGTCCGGCAATCTTGAATGTCTTTTTTATCATTGGAATTGAATGAATAATTGAGAACTTATCCTTACCAGTGTGCTTAATTGTTTTCATGCAAATGCGGATAAATGCTGAAGCAATATAATCTACCTCTCCGATATCAAAAATTATCATTGGAGGTTGATTTTGATCTTTCATTAACTCCATAATCTCTTTCTCAATTTCAGATTCCATCTCATAAGAATTCTGTGTATCAAGCCGTCCTGAAAAGAAACATGTCAGAGTGTAATTTTGCTTATCGAATTCAAAGTTTACCATTTTCATGTATTTTATTTAGAATAATCTATGCATTGTTATAGTATCGTTTTAAAAGAACATCTGTATCTGTACCTTCATCTAAATATTGATCCTGATCAAATGCAAACCATTACTACACAACAAGTTGTAGTAGGATTACTTTTGCTCAGGAACCGGAACAAAATCTTCATAATTCTCAGCAGATGCTTTTATCCAATATGGGGCCGTCAGGTTGTGGGGATAAGTAGGCAGACTGCTTTCCCATTTAAATAGTAAATCATATAATTCAAGATAGCGTTCATTGTATTTTTGACTCAAATCATTTCTTTCTCCCAGATCTTCAAACGGACGAAAATATTGAGCTGGTCTGTGCGTTAGCCTGATGAATTTATCTGCACCGTCGAGCACACAAGATTGTCCTTGCAAACGCCAGAATAGCCTGCGTTCTTCAGGTTCTGTTTCTCCTTTTAATACCGGAATGAGATTAATTCCATCGTAAGTACGAGGTTCTTGTTTCCTTCCGGTTTTGTCAAAAACTTCTATTGGCTCAGCATTTGCCGCAGCCAAAAATGATGGGAGTAAGTCAAGACTGGAAATTACGGCATTACTCGTTCCTTTCGGGATTTCGGATGGCCAATGCCATATCATAGGAACACGTATCCCTCCTTCACGCATATTTCCTTTACTTCCCGAAAATGGTCCACGCCATGAATGATTGTTTGTCGCACCTCCGTTGTCGCTAAAAAAAACTATAAGAGTATTTTCATAAATCCCTTCATCTTTAAGCTGTTGAATAAGTCGGCCAACCCCTCTGTCAAGGGCTTGTACCATTGCAGCGTAAGTTCGACGTCCGGGATCCTGAATATGAGAACATTCGGCTAGGTCTTTCTCTTTTGCCTGCATGGGTGTATGGGGGGCATTATATGACATAAACAGAAACCATGGCTTATCCCTATTATCCTCATTGTTATGTTCAACTATCCAATTGACTCCCTCATCGGTAAAAAAGTCAGTTAAGTAAGGACTGGAGAATGATTTCAGGAATGTACCATTTCGCTGAATGGTGCTTCTCCCTTTTTCAGGGAAGTAATTATGTCCCCCTCCGATCATCCCACAGAAATAATCAAAGCCCCGATTATTAGGATGGTGAACTTCTGCCGCACCGAGATGCCATTTACCAATAATTGCAGTTTCATAACCGGCATTTTTAAGATGGTCGGCAATGGTTAACTCATCGGGATGCAACCCGTGATACCGTTCTCGCGTGGGCGTGTTTTTATTCCATGCAGGTAAATTATTTTCAAAGCCAAAACGGTGAGGTATTCTTCCTGTAAGCAATCCTGCCCTGGATGGGGCACAAACACTGGCTGTAACATAAGCTGAATGACACAAAGTGCCATTTGCTGCCAGATTATCAAGATTAGGAGTTTTAATTCTCACACTGCCAGTGCATCCCAAATCTCCATATCCCATATCGTCTGCTAGAATAATTATGATATTGGGCTTGGGCGATTCTTGGTTTGCCTGATTAGTTTGTGAAGTTCCTGCTTGTGATATCAGTACGAGAACTAGAAAAAGCAATAGGTTTTTTGTGTACTTCATGATTGAGGGTATAATTAGCCAAGTTAATAATTATGTGAGCCTACTATTGCACATTTCTTTCTAATTTCGGGAAATTTTAAACACTAATCTAATCTAATGAGATCTTTGCTTGCATTATTCTTAATCTCTATTTTTTCGATATCTGTTAATTCCCAAAATGCCGGAAAAGTTTTCTGGTATGAAGATTTTTCGAAAGGTGAGTTACCAGCCGGATGGAAGGCGTTAGCCCAAAATGACAGTGCCGTGAACTGGATGGTTACCGATCAGCCTTATCCGGGTTCATACGGACGAACATACCAAGCTCCGCCAATTGCATCTGCAAGTCGTGGTTATCATCTGCAGTTTGCTCCGGGTATGAAAGTGCAAAAGAATGGTCGTAAATGGCGAAACGCAACAATGTGGCCTGACGCTTATATTCAAACAGCTGCGATTAATTGTTCAAATCAAAAGTCTGTTGTTCTGAAGTTTCAGCAGAATTTCTTTTGGAATCGCAGGGATGCCAATAAAGATGGAAATGGCTTGTTTGTAGAAGTTAGCAACAATGGTACTGACTGGACTGAATATGAAGTTAGAAATAACATCCGCTCAGGTAATGATTGTCCTAATCCTATGGATGTTGAACTGAACATTACACGAGTTGCAGCTGAGCAGGAAACAGTATATCTGAGATTTTACTGGAAGGGCCTGTGTCACTGGTACTGGATGGTGGATGATATTCGCCTTGCAGAAGCCTTTGATGCTGATATTGAGGCTTTTTCATTGAGTTCTCACGAGGAAACCGGCAATGTATTTTCAAGAAATGATGAGCTGATAGTTAATATTGTCAACCTCGGATCTGGTCCGATAACAAAAAATTTTACCTGTTTTTTAAAGGTTGATCAACGACCTGCAATTGCCACTCAGGTATTTGCCAGTCAGGATAATCCGATAGGAATTATTGATACTGTATCCGTCAGCTTTAGTCATGTTGATCTGAGTGATTTTGGTATCCATAAGGTTCAGTTTTATTCAGAGTTGCTGGGAGATGATCGTCTGTCAAATGATACTATATCCAAGGTGTTATACTCAGGAGCCTATTCATTAGGAGAGCTCACTGCTTTTAGTCAGGTTGACGATGGATTCGAATTTGAATGCCATAACGCCAAGTTGAAGCTTACATTCCTGAGATCGGATATTTACCGTCTTTGGATGGCTTATGATGGTGAGTTTACTAACCCGGCGGGCAGTGATATTGTGATTCATGAGCCGGATCAAAAGCCAGAGGTAAAGTGGAGTGATGAGGGCGACTACCATTTGTTCAAGACTGATGAACTGGCTATGAGAGCTTATAAAAACCCACTCCGTTTTGCCCAATATAAGGCTGATAATACGACATTGGTTTGGGAAGAAGTTCAGGGAATGACTTATGGAAAGCAAACCATACAATATTTGGATAGGGGTGATGATGAATATTACTACGGAGGAGGGATGCAAAATGGCCGGTTCTCACACCGCGATAAAACCATTAAGCTGACCATTGATTACGACTGGGAAGACGGAGGGAATCCAAATCCGGCTCCTTTCTTCATGAGTTCTAATGGCTGGGGTGCTTTGCGAAATACCTATGCGCCAGGTGCTTATGCTTACGGTGATACAGTAAAACTAGTACATAATGAGGCACGTTTTGATTGTTATTATTTCACAGGAAATTCATTAAAAAATATTCTGAGCGACTATACCGATATCACCGGAAAACCTTTTATGCCACCTCGATGGGCTCTTGGATATGGTGATGCTAATTGTTATAACCGAGGGGCGAAAATGGATATTAAAACTATTGGGAGTAAAGGATCAGGATTTGGGGGTACTACTCCGGATGTTATCCAGATTATCGCAGACGAATACATTAATCACGATATGCCAAGGGGTTGGATTTTGCCAAATGATGGCTACGGATGTGGTTATACCAAGCTTGATTCTGTAATTCAGGAGCTTTATAAAAGAGGATTTATGACCGGACTCTGGACTGAGAACGGAGTTGAGAAAATTGCTCATGAAGTAGGTGATCTGGGTTCACGATTATGTAAACTGGATGTTGCCTGGGTAGGATCTGGATATAAATTCGCCATTGATGGAGTTAAGGATGCATACAAGGGTATTGAGAATAATTCCGATGCCCGGGGCTTTATATGGTCGGTTTGTGGATGGGCCGGCACTCACCGTCATTCAACGGTATGGACGGGTGATCAGAGTGGTACCTGGGATTATATCCGATGGCATATTCCTACCGTGATTGGATCAGGACTATCAGCCCAAAATGCTGCAACAGGAGATGTAGACGGGATTTTTGGAGGAAGTGATTCAACTTATGTCAGAGATCTTCAATGGAAATGCTTCACACCTATTTTTATGTCGATGTCGGGATGGGCAAGCAATAATAAGAATGGTATTAAAGATAAACAGCCATGGTTATTTGGTGAGCCATTTACCAGTATAAATCGCAAGTATCTGCAACTGAAGCAAAGGCTGACCCCTTATATGTACACGCTTTGTGCTGAGGCTAATCACACAGGTACTCCTTCAGTGCGCGGACTCTTACTTGAATATCCTGATGATCCAGTTACCTGGGGTAGCGACACAAAGTATGAGTTTCTCTTAGGCACTGACTTTATTGTGGCTCCGGTATATAAACCTGAGGATTATCGTGATTCTATCTATTTTCCGGCAGGCACATGGATTGATTACTGGGATGGAACTCATTTCGAAGGAAATACATGGATTCATCAATACCATGCTCCATTAGAAAAACTTCCGTTATTTGTTCGTTCCGGAGCTATTATTCCTATGTATCAGCAGATGAACTATGATTGGGAAAGACCAACTGATACACTGACTTTAGATATCTACCCTGATGGTCATTCTGAGTATGAGCTTTATGAAGATGACGGTCTTACCCGCGAGCATCGTGAAGGTGTTTATGCAACTACTCTATTTGAGGTTGATGCTGGCCAGAAAGACTTGCAGATCACTATTCATCCGGCTAAGGGCGATTTTGACGGGCGTATGAAGGAGCGGGTTTATTTGCTGGAAATTCATATTGGTCAATCACCCAGGAAGGTTAAGGTTAATGGCAAGAAGGTTAAGTCGGGTGTTGGGAGTCGGGAATCGGGATTCGGTGTGTCGGGTTGGTGGTTTGATGGCTGTGAGAAGGGTGGGGTTTTGCATGTTGCAACTGATGCTGTACCCACCGATGTATTGAACATGGTTGAAATACAATTCAAATATTGATCATTACTATATTTTACGCGTAGGATTATTGGATCGCAATGTAATGATGTTGGTATCGATGCCAATACCGTTGGGGTTGAAAATTTTCAACGCAACACGTGCAACCCCAACCCCCCGTGCAACCACCAAACCCCCGCCCAACCCAAAATCCCCCGTGCTACAATCAGAATAACCCCAAAAACGAATTTCAAAAGGGGCCATTGTAAAATGGTTTTTAATTGATGCCATAAGGTCTTAGAATAATTTGGTGTTGTTAATTGGGCAGCATATGAAATTGTTTGGATATATCACAATATGTAACTGGCCAATGAGTTATTTATAAGAATCCTTGTATTTGTCCAGCCTTACCTACCGATGATTTACCATCATGCCAAAGTCAGGTTGATGAAAGCGTAACTGTGATCAAGCAGTGAGTTCTTCTGGGAGAAAAGTGTTTACTGTTCCAGATTAGAAGCAAGGTTAATCACATTACTACAGATTTATGTTTTTCAACTCAAGCATTCACCATCGTCGTAGCATCCGCATGCAAGGATACGATTATTCACAGGCAGGATTGTATTTTATTACCATTTGTGTATTCAGGAAGAAATGCATTTTTGGAGATATTGTATCTGGTAAAATGATTTTTTATGATGCAGGAAAAATTGCAAATGATTGTTGGTTAAATATACCAGCACATTTTCCCAATGTCATTTTGCACGAACATATCATTATGCCCAATCACGTGCACGGGATTATTGAATTGCATAATAATGGGCATATATCCGATAATCGCAATCCCAACGTCCCCAACAAAACGAATTCCAAAAAATGATTCCCCATTCAATTGGGGCCATTGTAAAAGGGTTCAAAATTGGTGTTACAAAATGGGTTCGGAATAATGCCGTAGGGGATGAAAATTTTCATCCCCTACAACCGGTTTGGCAACGTAATTATTGGGATCATATTATTCGCGATGAACAATCGTATCGGCGTATTTCGGATTATATTATCAATAATCCGGCAAAATGGTCGAATGAAAAATTGTTCCGTAGGGGTTGAGAATTTTCAACCCCCGCCGATATTATCTTTTGTCAAGCCACCGCTGGGTTGTAGCCAGTCAGGATTATTGGTACTTAAGTCTGGACTAATAATTTCCCAGCTTTGTCCTTCGTCGCTTGTTTTATGCACATATTGGCTGCCGACATAAATTGTATTATGATCATGGGGTGAGATTTCGATTGGGAAGGTCCAGTTTACCCGGTATTTTGCATCTTTTCCAGCAGCTCCATATGTAGACTCAGGCCATACCATAACCGTACGATTATGTCCGGTTCGATAATCCACCCTGGTAAACTGACCAACATAGCTTCCTCCCCAAACGATATTTGGATCAACAGGATCGGGAACGATAAAGCCACATTCTCCACCAGCGGTTGAAGCCCAATCGCTGTCTGATCCCCTTGACATACTTGTTCCCTTGTATCCTGGTCCGTCCTGTTTTCCTCCGTATACATTATATGGGATTTGATTATCTACAGCAACATTATACATTTGAGCAATTGGGAGCTTGACCCGGCTCCATGATACTCCTCTGTTAAAACTCATTATGGCCACTCCGTCATCACTTATCATAATTCTGTCAGGATTCATTGGATCAGCCCACATGTCATGAGTGTCACCACTCCATCCTGAACGCTCTGTGGTTACTCCGCCATCATAGGAAATACTATGGCTATTGGCAGCAAAATATACCAGATTTTCATCAGCGGGGTTCACCATTATTCTAGAGGCGTAATGCGGCCGTTCGTTTAGAAGACGATCCTTACTTATCAGTCTCCAGCGATTTCCTCCGTCGGTAGATTTCCAGAGTACACCTTTATTTGGGGCTCCGGTTTCCATCATTGCAAAAACAACATCAGGGTTACTGTTGGCAATTGCAATTCCAACTTTACCGATAGGTCTGGAAGGCAATCCATTACCTTCCAATTTCTTCCAGGTATCTCCTCCATCGCTTGATTTGTAAACTCCATTTCCTATTGACACATTGCTTCGAATGAAGGCTTCCCCGGTGCCTGTCCATACCACATTAGGATCTGAAGGAGCAATGGCAATAGCTCCGATAGACTGCGCTTCCATTTCGTCAAAAATTGGAAACCATCTTCCTCCTCTATCTGTAGTTTTCCATATTCCACCGGATGAAGCACCGATATAAGAGACCATATCATTGCCTGGTACACCAACAACCGCTGAGGTTCGGTTTCCTGGAGGGCCAATATGGCGATATCGTAATTGTGAAAACAGCTCTGAGGTGATTTCCTGAGCTGTGAGTCCTGTTGTTAGAAAAATTAGTCCTGCAACAAGAAGTGTTTGAATTAATGAACGTTTCATAATCGGGAAGTTAAGGGTTTGCAACAATTCCCAAAAAAGGTAAGGAAAAAATAGGTATATGTCAGGATATCAGCCGAAAAGGAGTGATGTTGTTCAGTAGGTATGGTGGGATTATTTGATAAATTCCTCAAGAATCCTCTTCAAACCGCCCTCTTCCTGGTACCCTACAATTTTTCGAACACCATTGCCTTCCGGATCTATCAGGATCAGAGTTGGATAGCCGGTTATTCCGTATTCGAGGGGATAGGTTTTTGTGCTGTCATTTATCTGGGTCCAGGTTGCACCATCATGCTCAATTGCCTCCAGCCAGCGCTCGTAATTTTTGGGCTTATCCACTGATACGCTGATAATTTCGAAGTTCTTGCTGTCTTTCCAGTCATCATAGATATTGATCAGATGAGGAGTGAGCTTTCTGCACCAGGGGCAATCTACATACCAAAAATCAAGCAGAACCCATTTGCCTTTGAAGTCTGATAAGGAAACCAAAGCTCCTTCCGGATTGGGATAGGTGAAGTCAGGGGCAGGTCTGCCATTAGTAGTCTTATCCGCGATCTCGAATTGTTTAACAATACTCTGATATCGCTTATCCTGGGCAAATTCTTTAAAATGCTCCACATAAAATCCCAAGTTTTCAGCATTTTCAGTACGCACCAATGGCAAGGTGATAACTAATCCGGCATAATTGGGATTTTCTTTGATGAGTTTTCGAGTGAGTTCTGTCTTTCGTTTTTTTACTTTTTCCTGAATGATCCATGCTGCTTCACATTTCTCTTTGTTCCTGGGTTCCTCTTTGTATGCAGTGCCCCACAGTTTCCAGACAGCCTTAACTTCCTTTTCCAGAGGTTTCAATTCATCAAACAGCTCTTGGAGAATGATGTTATTTTCAGTG
This sequence comes from Bacteroidota bacterium, assembly GCA_034658635.1. Classification (GTDB taxonomy): domain Bacteria; phylum Bacteroidota; class Bacteroidia; order Bacteroidales; family UBA12481; genus JABHCC01. The sequence goes on from JAYEFL010000349.1 coordinate 23,604, forward strand.
CCGCCCAGAGTATATCCATCCTCTTTGGAGTAAGTGATATCGATATCTCCTGGTTCCAGGATCATCCTGGTACGTTCTTGTGATGGATAGGGAAATCCTAATGATACCAGTTTAGGAAAAGTATCAATCACGCCTGTGAAGGTGCATTGCCCATCCACCAACAACAGGGTGTCTGACGAAGTGTACCAATTGTTATGGACCATCAGGCTGTCAGGCCCATCAGTAACCGTAACGGTAATAGTATACTTATTACTTTGCATGCAGGATGACAGTATAAGCAATACTGCGAGTGCGGGGATAAACCTGTCAATGTGAGTTAACTTCATTTCATTTCATTTTGGAAACCAAATTACATAATTTTTAACACCAGCCATGAACATAGTTCTAATCTTTTGCGTTGTATTATACAAATGATCAAGCGAATAAGTCATAATATTGTAGTAGCTCTGCTGTTTTTTGCCACCACCAGGATGACTATACTACTCCCATGAGCTCAGGTCAAGCGATTGATTCTTATTAAAATTGAAAGCGGTATGGTCTACTTGCTGAATGATATCCTGAAACAAAATCATGGGGATATGATAACTGAAGAAATCAAAGTTTATGGTGCATGTGGTATGTGTGATACCCGCATTGAAAAAACTGTTGATGCTCTGGTCGTTGTTGTTTATATTCAATAACTTTGATTGAAACCAATTAAAACTTACTTCTATGAAAATGATTATGTTATTGATGGTGGGATTCTTCCTTTCTCCTACCCTGATTGCACAAAGTAATTATCAGCAAGAAGTGATCTGTCCTTGTATGCTGGAGTATAAATTTCCAAAAACTATAGAGGATGGTCAAGGTCTTCTGCAGGCTTTTGGTGGGGTTCCTGTAGTGAGGTTTGCAAAAGCCAGGATTGAAGGTGGTAAGTTAATTTGCCAATACGAGACGGCATTTGCAAAATACTTTTTTGATGGTTTTGGTTATACAAAATCAAGTGACCAATTGGAAGATGTACCTAATAAATTAACCCTAACCCTGGTGGAGGATCTTTTGCATGGCTGGACCCCAACACGAAAAACGGTTAAACTTCCACAATATCACAGGGGTTGTGTTGTATATACAATTGATCGTTGTCTTGGAGATGGCATGTATTCCTGGAATGGTGCATTTTTTAAATCAGAGTATACAGGTAAACGAATTACTATGTACCGCAAGTTTGACAATGAAGCCCGGATAAATAGTACAGGTACTGGTTTTATTCTTTCCGATACAAAAACAGGCTTATACACTCCTGCAGCCAATACAGGTGAGATTTCTAATCCGGCTATCAAGGAGAAAAGAAAGCGCAGAACCAAACGTATTATTAAATAACCAATCTAAGAATTACCATTAATTTTGCCTGGTCAAACTCAAAATCATATACTGGAGCAATATTGAGGATTGCTGATGATTTTCCTATACCCCATTCAAAATTGGGACCAAATCCATAGTATCTTTTTAATATCAAACCGGTTTTAAGATTGGGTTTTACTTCATAATTAAGGGTGATAAAGTACCAGAACCCGGATCCTCCAAATTCGTAAATTTGGAGAAGGGTTAGCTTGTCCATTGCTATGAAGGAGCTGACATTGAAGCGAACAGGCAGAGAATCTGTTTCCAGTCCAATCCCGGCATTGATTCGCATCCACGGGGTTAGCTGGTAAGATAGCCCACCATATGCCTGTCCCCAGTGCGGATTAACCGAAGCAAAAAAGTAGGTCCCTATTCTTGATCCTTCCCGATTTCCAGATCCAAAAACATTTACCTGGGGGTTTATCCATTTCTGATCATTCAGATGACTCAGGTTTTCAAATTCCAAAAATGTATAATGGTTACTTTGGGCATTTATTGACTGGGCTGCAATCAGTGTGAAGAGAACAATTATTAGTCGGTTCATAGTTTAGTTTTTTTGTCTGGATCTTTAAAGATAATAGATTATTGGTGACTCGGGACTCGGGACTCGGGACTCAGTGATATATTTTTTTACCTTTATTGGATGATGCTTTTCGTTATGCCAATTAAAAGTACTATAATCTGTTTCTTTTTTGGATTGATCCTATTTATTCCAGATGGGATAATGGGGCAAGAGATTTCAAAAACAAGCTCGGGAATTGCTGTTGGAGGTAGCGGATTGGTGGGGGTTACTCAACAGTATCGGCCAATCCGGCAGGTGGCTCTGGAGCTTGGAATTTATGGCCGATCTGCTTATGTCAATGTCTTTGAACCCAAATGGTACTTCGGACCAGCGGCAGATGCCGGACTCTCTGTTTTTGTCCAGCATCGTGATAAGCCTCTCAAAAAGATGGTGGTTTACAACGGGTTTTATCTCAAAGCTGGATTTGGCTTAAAGGATCTGCAGGAGTACAATGCAAGCATTGGATGGGTCAGGGAAATCTATTCAGAAAAGCATCCCGGACGATTTGTACAGCTACAGATTGGTCCTTCCATTCGGCATCGGGTTGAGACTCATTTAAATACACGGTATCCCCCTGGTCATCAGGAGCAAACTCAAGAGTGGTATTCTGCGATGATTTATACCAGATTGACTTGGTTTTTCGTTTTGTAAC
>JAYEFL010000350.1:0-1763 GCA_034658635.1 Bacteroidota bacterium
TGATTTTCAATTGTTTACTTGGATCAAGTAGAGTCAAGTTGGATCAAGTTGAGTCAACTTGTGTTAAGTAGATTATTAGAAAATTGTTAGAAAAACTTTGGCAGTTTTTGATTTAAAACCGCCCTCATTTCGTTCCCAGTTTATCTCTGGAAACGCATACATGATTTTTATTACTTATACATCATTGGTTTTATTCTGCTTCAATGAATTCAATATCAAGTTCATCTCCTTGGGAGGTTGTAATATCACTTGAGTAACATTCCGGGCAAACAAAAATAAATTCTTGTACTTTGAGTTCTTTATTACATGAGTTACATATTCCCTTTACAGGAATAGTTTTGATTTTCAACTAAGTTTTTTCAAGCAACGTATCTCTATACTTAATGATTCAAAGCCAAAAATGAGAGCATCGGGAACAATATCGGTCAAGACTCCGATACGAAGTCCAATTACTGAAACTGACTGCAAATTGCGTTTTGTAACTTTTAGCATTACAGTTTCATGTATCGATGATGCTATTGAAAGTTCATCCACTGATATTCAACCCTTATACCATGTAAATATTTTATCTTTTTTTTCTTATTCCAGGTGCGTAGGCAAATTCTTTCATGGTTATCGATTCCGGAACCGGAAAGACACCCGCTCCATTGCATATCGGACATGGATTTTTATCTACTTTACGCACTTCAATCAAACCGGTACCGTTGCAAGCATGACAATCATGACCTAAAGTTGTTTGACCAATACCGTTACAAAGCGTGCAGCGATGAGAATGATCTGGGGTCAGACATCTATTATCAGTCCATCCCCTTCCCTGACATTCAGGGCATTGTTTTGATTCTATGTAACTATCGTTATCATCTATACACTAAATCTTTTTCTTTAGTATTGATCCAAAATAATATTTTTTCGATAGCCACATCTACTGATTTTGCTACTTTTGTTGTTAGATTATCGGAAATTGTTGTAATATCTTCTACCTCTATTGCTAATATGTCAATTTTATCGGGCATAACGTAACCAAGCAATTTGCCAAATTGTATCGCTGTTGGAAGGTTTATCTGATGAGAGTTAATTAGCCCGTTAGATGGTGTCAGATAATCAGCATTAAAAAAATGAATAGTTCCCGGATCTACTTTTCCGGTTATAATGGAATCAACTATCAATACTGATTCACGATTATGAAAAAAATCAAGCAGATTAAAGCCGGCTACCGGAGCAAAAAATATTTCTACTTCTTTAGTTTCGGTATAAACAGCTTTAATTCGGTTAGCTATCGTCGGACCAACAGCATCATCTGAGAGAATCTCATTACCAAGACAAAGGACTAATATAGGTTTCATAAATTTCTATTTGCTTTTTGCACAACATCTCCAGTTTTAGAGTCATGCACAATAACTTCAAGCGGCATTTTACCAAGCAAAGTATGAGTAGCACACCCAAAACAAGGATCATAAGCACGGAATGCCATTTCTATCTTATTTAAGGTACCATCTGTTATCTCTGAACCTTTTGTAATCAATCCTTCCGCCGCCCGTTTGATTGACATTGTAATCGGTGCATTATTGTTTGTTGTTCCAACAATCAAATTAGCTTCTGTTACTATTCCATTTTTATCAGTTTTATAATGATGCGTCAGTGTTCCTCGTGGGGCTTCAACAACACCAATCCCTTCGCCAACAATTGAAGTAGGCGGATTAAGAACATGCTCTGAGCAGATTTCATCATCTTGAGCTTGTTTTAAAACCGATTCAGAAGCAAAC
>JAYEFL010000351.1:0-7931 GCA_034658635.1 Bacteroidota bacterium
ATTTCTGACCAGTTCACAGGCAAACCTGAACTGCTCGGCAGAGCGCTGCTGTGAACCAATCTGGAAAGTCACACCTGAACGGTGAACCGCATCACTCAATTGCCGACCTTCCATAATAGTCAGGGAAGTAGGCTTTTGAAGATAAATATGTTTCCCGGCAATTGCAGCTTCAATACCCGGCTGTGAATGCCAATGGTCAGGTGTGCTGATTACCACCCCGTCAATATCCTTATTCATCAGTAACTCACGATAATCACCGTACATTTTCACATCCACTGCATTCGGCATCCCCATTTTAGCATAATTATCCATGATGAGTTGTTTTCCATCCATCATCCTTTTGGAATCCAAATCACAGACAGCCATAAAACGCACTTTTTCATGCCGCATCACACCATTTAAATCACCGCGACCCATTCGTCCGCATCCGATCTGGGCAATGTTAACACGATTGCTGGGAGCATTTTTACCCAACACGAAAGAAGGAACGATTGTTGGTACAATGATGGTAGCGGTTCCGGCTACTCCTGTGGTTTTTAGAAATTTTCTTCTATCCATTTTGTTACCTTTTAAGGCTTGAGGCTTAAGGCTTGAGGCTTAAGTACAAGTATTAGTTATAAGTTTTTAGTTTTTAGTTAAGGTTACTTCTGTTGCGCTTGCCATCGAGAAATCTGGTTTTGGTTTATCTACTGTCCAAAGAATTCCACCCAAAACATGCTGGCGGAAGTTTGGATCAGAATAGTGCTTAATGCTGTGTCCGTAGCTGGTGTACCACTCTTTGCCTCCGTCGAATTCATGACACCAGGCTCCGGGGTAGAGATCTCCAAATATTGTTCCTGGGTAATCGTCCTTCCCTTTATCCTCTATAGTTGTCATATCGTGAGAAAGTAAAACATGGATATCCGGATTAAGATGGTGCAGGTAGTACCCTTCGTCCTCCCATTTCCAGTCGCCGTCAAAAAACTCCGTTGATGGATGATTGGGATCGGTTATTTTGACATCAAATTCCTGGTACGGACAATGCCTTACAAAAGTGCCACCCAGCATTTTCCAGAACCAGGGCCAATGGCGCTCGCTACCACAGGCTGAATGTATGCCAACAAAGCCTCCACCTGCCTGGATGTACCTTTTAAATGCCAGTCGTTGCTCGTCGTTGTCGAATGCATCATTATTTGTGTTCGAAAAGATCAGGGCATTGTACTGGGCCAGATTTTCCTCCGTAAAGAGAGAAGGATCTTCTGATACATCAAAGGCAATCTCGTTATCCTTGCACAATACAGTCAACATCTCAATAGACGCCTGGATGTTATCATGGACAAAGCCTTTTCCATTTTTTGTGTAGATAAGTACTTTTTTTTCATCCTGATTTACTGTTTGAGAACATGAGGTCATAAAGGCAGGAAGGCAGGAAAGCAGGAAGGCAGAAAGGAAAAAAGACAGGAAGGCAGAAAGGGATATTGCTCTTTTCATAGTTATAAGTTTATTGCGGATTAAGGTACGAAATTTTTATAGTGGGTTTATTTGCATATGCCTGCCATGCAACATCAGCTACTTCAGCAGGCAAAGCTCCTTCATTGATCCAAATCCTGTAACGCTGCGAATAGCTTTTGCCAGCCTCCAGAATCCAGGCTTTTTCGCGGATAGGGGTAAATTCGAAATATTGATGTCCTACTCCCCCAATAGAGTTTTTGGGCCAGATACGCATTGGTTGAGGGAAATCATAATTCCCCGGATCACTCATAAACAAAAGACCGGTTTCTACCCCATCCAGGTCACCGCTAACCCTGCACCATTTAGCCCGTGTAGCATCTCCGTTTTCCCAGGTTTTTCCTTCTGAAGTCAAAACTTGAGAATTGGAATTATTCCATTTTTCCGTAGCCCGATACCCCAAGCCACCACCATACCGGTAGGCATCCAAAGAAACAGTATCATCTGTTACGTTCGTTAGCACTGAAGTAAAGTCAAGGAAGTATCCGTCAGAGATGTTCCAAACTCTGACTATCCATTCTTCTGACAAAACTGTCACTTCGTTCCTATCGAAGGTCTTTCGTCTTTCGTCTTTCGTCTTTCGTCTTTCGTCATCTTGAGTCTTTGGTCTTGGGTCTTTGGTCTTAAGAAAAGCTAAGTGATCCTGAACAACTCTGAATTCAGAATATACTTCTCCAGATTCAATTCCCACAATATTCTTAAATCTTACAGTACCTTGTTCATCTCCCAGATTCCAGAAATCTGTATGATTCCCTTGCCAGGTAACTCTGGTCCAGGGATTCCAAAGCCCCATGTGATGAAGATGATCAGGAGGCTGCACCCACGTAAGCACCTCACCTGCTGGGGAATACAAGGGATGAATAAACCCACTGCGGACCCACTTCTCTGCCTGTCCGGGTGGTGGAGGCAACAATGCATGGCGATAGTGCAGAATTGGATTATTATTTTTGGATAATATTATGGTTGAATCGTTTATGGCTGACGTCATTTGTGGGTGTTGTTGTGATGGCAAATCATGCATTACCCCAACAAATAATTCAAAAATTCTGATTGAATCACCATTTGATTCAATCACCCACGACAATTCATCAAATTCCCCATAACGAATCTGGCTGGAAACAGAAATGCGTTCATCTTCAACTATTTCATACAATTGAAAATCTGATCCTTGCGGCACAACACCAGACTTCAGCTGAACCCGAACAGGAACAGAAATCCGCGAGTCCCCCCTTCGACTCCGCTCAGGGACCGAAAGGTTGAGTCCCGAGTCCCGAGTCCCGAGTCCCTGAACTCCAATCCTCGCTACCGGCTTCTGAGCAAAACCTGCAACTGAAGCCAGAAGCACAAAAAACATAAACAATATCCGCGCAATCGTTTTCATCAGTTCAACTTATTATTACACTCCGCTGAAGGCACTGAATCCTCCGTCAATGGGCAACACTACACCTGTCACAAATTTTGCGGCATCGCTAAGAAGGTACATAACAGCACCGGTGAGTTCATCAGCTTTACCAAATCTACCCATCGGAGTTTTACGAATCACATCCTGACCTCTGGAGCTATAGCTTCCATCTTCGTTGGTCAGCAAGCGGCGGTTTTGTTCACCTATAAAAAACCCGGGGGCAATCGCATTTACGCGAATACCTTCTCCGAATTTCTGTGCCATTTCAGTAGCCAGCCACTGAGTGAAGTTAGAAATTCCTGCCTTCGAAGCCGAATATCCCATTACACGTGTAATAACTGGTCCGGCTGCCATTGAAGAAATATTCAGAATAGATCCCGATTTCTGATCAGCCATCACTTTACCAAATACCATAGTAGGAAGAACGGAGCCAATGAAATTAAGGTCCATTACTTTTTTCAGTGCATCAATTTTAAGATCAAAGAATGTTTGATCTGGTCCGACAGTTGCTCCCGGCATATTACCTCCAGCAGCATTGATAAGGGCATCAATACTTCCATACCTGGCCAAGACTGCTTCACGGGCTATCTCCAAACTTTCCTCTTCCAGCACATTGGTAGCAAGACCAATAGCTTCGCCCCCCTTATCAACAATTTCCCGGGCACGCATTTCGGCCCTCTCCAAATCCAAGTCAAGAATCACCAATTTACATCCTGCTGCAGCCAATCCATCACCAATTGCGGTAGCCAAAACCCCAGCGCCTCCGGTAATGAGCACAACTTTTCCTTGAAGCTTGAATATCTGTTCGATATAACTCATGCTTCAAAGATAATAACTTTTCCGTGTGCGCACACGAGATTGGGAGAAAAGGGGATTCGGGATTCGGGACTCGGGACTCGTAAAACCGGTCCCTGAGCAGAGTCGAAGGGTCAAAAGGGGGAGCTCGGAACTCAGTGGATTACCCTGCTCTGAGCTGCGATAGTATTAATTCGAATAGTTTTTTGTGGGTTTCCCAAGAGTCCAGAATTTTGCAGGCCTGAAGTATGGACAAATTCTCATTTCTGATTTCATCAACTATACATAGCACATGTAATTCTTGATTGGTAGCGTACTCAATTAAATCTCATGAATTATTGCTACTTTGGTGTATTCAAACAGCCCAGTTATTAAAATGTTACGTTTTTTCTATCCTATACTGTTTTTAACAGTATGTGTACTGACCACTTCCTGTGAGACTGAAATCAAGATTGATGTGGACAAGCTAGACAGTCATCTTGTCTTAAACTCGCTCTTTTGCCCAGACAGTTTAATTCAGGTAAGAGTATCGGAAACAAGAGATGTTTTTAATGAAATCGAATATGGAGATCCTCCCCTTGTCGACATTTCTATATATGAGAATTCTGAGTTTGTTGAAAAGCTAATTTCTGAGGGTGGCAATATCTATTCAACAGCATCTCTGATACCTAGATCAAATTCGAATTATGAACTTGTCGTTGAGAGTCCATGGGGTCAATCCAATGCTTTGAGTACTGTTCCAACACAGGTTGTTCCGGATTCTATTTGGATTGAAAGAAAAGTAGGTAGAACAGAATATGATGTTGTTTATCATCGTTTAGCTATCCAATTCAAGGATAATGATTTGGAAAAGAACTATTACTCTATTTTTCTGCGATTTGAGTACCTCGATTCATTGCATGGTTTTGGATATCTTGAAGGTGAGAGTACATTGTTCTGTAATGATCCTATTGTTAATCAAGAGATTGATTATGATAAACATAGTGATATGAATCGTCAGATAGTGTTCTCAGATGAATTGATCAATGGTCAAAACCATGAATTGCGGATCAATTTCTTTAATATATATTCCTCAAAAGATCCTCACAAGTTTGTAATATGTATGCATTTCAACACAATTAGTGAAGAATATTATCGATATTTGAAAACCCTCGAATTATACAAACGACAAAGAAACTCCAACATTTGGGAAGATGTCTCTGAACCTGTTGGTATTTATTCGAATATATCCAATGGATATGGAATTTTCGGCGGGTATTGTGCACATATTGACACATTATTATCAGTAGAATAGATGAAGTCTCTTATTTGTTTCCTTTTTTGTATCGCAACATTGCCGGCTTTTTCTCAAAAACTCACGTTGAGTGGCTACCTTATTGACAGTGAAAATGGTGAGGCAATTATTGGTGCTCATGTTTTTAACAAACAGTCAGGACTGGGGACTGTTTCTAACAACTATGGATATTACTCATTATCAACTCAACTTAAAGAAAGCCTTCATATTAGAATAAGCCATCTTGGCTATACACAGATAGACACAACAATAATTGTCAAAAATAAAGCCTATTTCATCAACTTCAACTTGGTTCCTGAATTTGAGAAGATTCAGGGGATTACAGTTTCGGCAGACAAAAGGATTACAGAAACCGATGAGATGAGTCTGATAAAATTGTCCATAAAGGATATTAAAAAACTGCCGATGGTTGGGGCAGAATATGATATCTTGAAGGCATTTCAATACATGCCTGGAGTTCAGTCAGGAAAAGAGGGAAGCAGTGGATTGATTGTAAGAGGTGGCAGCTCTGATCAGAACCTAATCGTGCTGGATGATGTGCCTTTGTATCATGTGAATCATTTAGCCGGATTCTTGTCGGTTTTTAATCCTGATGCAATTAATACTATTAAAATGTATACCGGGGGTTTTCCGGCCAGATATGGAAGCAGATTATCCTCAGTCTTGGATATCCGCACAAAGAAAGGGAATAATCAGCAGTTTAATGGTAATGCCACGATGGGGCTTATTTCTTCAAGAATTACTCTTGAAGGGCCTTTGAAAAAAGACACTAGTTCTTACCTGGTTTCCTTTAGACGATTCATCCCAGACTTATTTTTACGCCCCATTATGAATTATAAAAGCGATGTAAATTCCGGATATAACTTTTACGATGGAAACTTAAAGCTTAGCTATAATAAGAACAAACACAAACTCTTTTTTACTTTATATAATGGCGCTGACAAATTCAATACTAGTTTTAAAAACCAAGTGGATCCAAGTGAAACCGCGGAGTCTAAAATCCAGTGGGGAAACACTTTGGCAACAATTAGATGGAACCAGGCGATTTCACCCTCCCTCTATAGTACTCTTATAGGCTATTATTCTAAATATCGGTATTCTTCCTTGTCTTCATATGAATCAAGCACTGAGAGCAAGCAGACTATTAATGAGTATACTTCTGGTGTTGAGGATTTTGGTTTGAAGTATAAGTTTGAACAAAATATCTCGGAGAGCTACCGAATAAATTATGGATTAGACTTGATATACCATAGATTTACTCCAGGATTTAGTAGATCCAATCTATCAAATATTGATGCCACTGAGGAAACTGCAGTTAACAAAGAAAAACATACTGGTTTCGAAAATGCGATTTATTTGGAGAACCATTTTTCTATAGGATCCCGAATGAAAGCCAACCTTGGATATAGGTTTGTAGTTTATCATATTAACGAAACAAACTACTTCTCTGGTGAACCCAGGTTACTCATTAATTATTCAATTGCACCCAAACTAAGTCTCAAAGCATCCTATTCGAAGATGAATCAATATATTCATCTATTGTCAAGTTCTGGTCTGGGACTACCAACTGATCTTTGGATGCCTGCTACTGAAAATATTCCACCACAATTTTCCAGGCAAATTGCTATGGGTATTGCAGCAATCCCACATCATAACTACGAACTCACGGTTGAAGCCTATTATAAGACTCTGAACAATCTCATAACAATGAAAGAAGGAGTGTTTTTTTTCTCAGACAATTCCAGTTGGCAAGAAAAAGTTGAAAAAGGAGGTGTGGGTTATTCTACGGGGCTGGAATTTCATTTGAAAAAAAACTCTGGCAGATTAACAGGTTGGATGAGCTATACCTTATCAAAGGCTGAATTGAAGTTTGAAAGTATAAATCATGCGGATTATTATCCGGCTAATTATGATCGTCGCCATGATTTAAGTTTGGTATTCATGTATCAAATAAACAAAAATATTGATGCTTCCTGTGTCTGGGTATACGGCTCTGGATATCCAATCACTCTGGCTTTTGAAGCCCATCAAAAGATAGATAATACTTCCACCAGTCAGGATCTTGGAGAAATCTTAATCTTCGAACATAAAAACAACTATCGCATGAGAGATTACCACCGCATGGATATTGGATTGAATTTCAAAAAAGTAAAAAAAAGAGGAACAAGAATTTGGAATCTTAGTATTTATAATCTCTACAACAGGAAAAATCCCTTTTACTACTTTACCCGTACCAGCTCGGAAGGGCTGAATAGAACAACAAAACTATATCAGTATTCATTATTCCCAATTTTACCATCTATTAGTTATAGTTATATTTTTTAGGGGCTACTCAAAACTCAACTAACTGCTTAAAACTCCCCCATTGTACTCAAGCCACGGACTCTATGAAATGATTATCCTGTTCTGAGCTGCGATAGTATTAATTCAAATAGTTTTTTGTGGGCTTCCCAGGCTTCCAGAATTTTGCAGGCCTGATGTATGGATAATTTCTTGTTTCTGATTTCATCAACTAATATGAAGAAAACACCCGGATAAACATTATACCCATTACATGATCTGTATATACTTGCAAACGATGGGCAACTAACTCCGCTTTCGTATTTACTCACATCCACATGTGTAAGTTCTTCAACTTTTGCCTGACTGTATCCTTTTGACAATCAGATTGCTTTTAGCAATTGACAAAGAATGTCTGTTGTGACAGAATAATTCTCGTTGGACATCAGAATAATAAGCGCCTATGCATATTTTAAAGCAGTAGCAATTTTATCAAGGATAACTTTGTTATGAAGAACCAAATTGTCAAACTCTCGAAATACTTTTATTGTTAAATAATCATTTTTAATTTAGATCATTATGAATAAACTAACAAAAATACTCGGATCCATTGTTCTGGTGTTTGCTTTAGTAGGCAATCTATATCCAGTATTTGCAGCAGAAGGTGGCTGC
>JAYEFL010000352.1:0-1752 GCA_034658635.1 Bacteroidota bacterium
AAGTTTTATATTCCTATGCGTAAATTCGGGCACAGTATAACATGGATCAGACCAGAAAATCAACTCCGTGTTCCAACCCCAAATCCTAATTAAGCCATGGCACATAAAAATACTCTCCTGGCAGATCAATAATGGGAGTATTCTGGCTCAGGTGTTACCTGCCACCAGTTCTATTTGCTTAAATTTGACAACTTGAGCGATGTTTTCTCGTTTCATGCACACCCCTCCATTCATTGTCGTTTAAAACTTATTTTACCAGCCATTAAGGCTTATCCCATTTTTAAATGAAACAAACATGACCTGAACAAATCGAATGTACTGTCCGTAACATTAATTATTTTGCAGATATACCTTCTTGCCGTTTTTATTATCTTCCCGCACACGTTTATAAAATGATATCGCAACGTTTTTATTGTCCATTTTCTTGCCCTCCCGCTCAAATAAAATAACTTCATTATCTGTACTACGTTATACGCCAATATTCCCAGTAAAAAATAACAACGGTTCATCTCAAAATCATGACTCGGCGTATAATCACAATTGAATCCGCTTTTCACCTCTTTGTTATAATTCTCGCTGTTCATCCTTCCGTTGTGTTTCTCCAACCACGCCATTGGACTTATCTCATTATCATTCGTACCTATTGCGTGATAACAATACGGGTTCTGGTCAAATAACGTAACATCGGGATTTTTCCAACGCAACACCAGCATTCTTGCTGATTCGCCCGCGTTTGTAACGTATACCATTTCAGCATATTCCTCAGAACCCCCTTCATACTTTCCCGAGAGCCTTTTCCAGCTCTTCTTGTCCATAGAATTAATCATTTCTTTTATCGCCAGGTTCTTAGACAGCGATATGTAATATTTGATATCTTCCTTAGCGCACTCTTTGAAAATCTCATTGCTATGCGCAGCTGAATCACTGCGAAATATCGCTATTTTTTTTCCTGCTTCTTTCGCTTGCGCCACGGCTTTCCTGAGCTGATTCAGTATTCCATCACACGGCGAAACGTTTCCTCTCCTGAAATCCATCGTGCTACATATATCCAGTTCCGGGATAAAGCCCAACAACCCGCTGTATTGCCGCTTTTTCTGATATGAATACTCCGCACTATTTTTATTGCTATCTATGTACGTCGCATCGTTATCATATGTGAACTCGCCAACCTCGCTCTCTCTCATCACTTTGATCGTAAGCTCATGGTTTATTCGCCTTAATTTGGCGGCGTTCCTTTTATCTTTCAGGAAGTCTCTTAACGTATCGGGTGAAATCATTTTTCCCCACCCAAGAACTTTCACCAAAGCGCTATCCACTCTCAAATTCTCTATGTCTTCTATCCGTTGCCCGCCGGCGATGAACATTAATACGCTGGCTTCAATCTTACGGCTTGCTTCAATTTGTCTATTGGAATTGCGTCTCCCTAAATAATGCTTGTCTATAATCGCCTTGAGGCCGTAGTCTCTCAAGCAATGCCCTATCCATCCTAACCCCATTTTGCCAGTTACATTCTCTTTAGATTTTTTTAGCGTGACTCTGTTCAATTCTTTTGTTATCATACTCCTGTCCTCCTGTTGTTTTTCACCCATTAGGTGAGTTGGCTTTTTTGCTAAAACCATTATAACAACAGGGGGATTTTTTGTTTACTACTTTCTATTCAGGATTTAGGGTTTGTCCCCGCAAGAGACTTCTTTGTCTTTGCTTTAATGCGCTTTAAAAATAGGATTCTATTAAACAGGATATGGAACTTTA
>JAYEFL010000353.1:0-1751 GCA_034658635.1 Bacteroidota bacterium
TTCCAATTCCCCCGGGCCTTTATAATTAACAAACCAGGTTTGGATGATTTCTGCTACTCCGATAAATTCCTGATTCAGTTCCTCAATGGAATGGATTCCTGAGAATGGTGAGTTATCTAAAACAGCAATTAGTTTATCATCTTGCTCACCACCATCAAGTAGCCTTAAAACGCCAATAAGTTGAGCTTTTACAATAGAACCTCTTTCAACCGGCTGGCCCAAAACGATGACATCCAAGGGGTCTCCGTCTCCTCCTGATTCTTTGCTCAAAAGGGTTCTGGGAATCATTCCGTAATTACCCGGATAGCCCAAATACTGAACCACGCGGGGTTTTCCATCCCTAATCTCCCACTTCATATGTCCGGTTTCCTTGTCTACCTCCCATTTATCAAGGGTACCGACAGGTATCTCCACAACAACCTGGATTTTACCATCTTCCATCAATGGTTCATAGCCTGAGACAAAATGTTTTTGACCTATAAGGGTTAGTGAATCAACTGATTTTTCACAACTTGAAAGAGAGGCAGTCAGTATAAGTCCAACACTGACATATAAAAGAACTTTGAGTTTGAATTTCATCATTCTCAAAGATAATCCAAAAGCTGAAAAATCTTGTTTTGGTACAGAAAACTGCCTAGTTAATAATTATCTGCATCCCTCCTGAACTGCCTCCAAACCTTGGGTTCACAACATTATTATAGATTGAACCGAAAGTGTAAGAAAGCCCAAAATATGTGAAGTACTGGTATGCTGTGGCAAGTTCTTTTCTTCTTAACAGGATTTCTTCTGTTGAGGCTCCACCTTTTACCAGAGCCAGCTGATCATGAATCAGAGAAGCCCCACCACCAAAGTTGAAGTTCAGTCCTTTTGCAATACGGATACTCATACTCCCTGACAATGACAGGTTATTTTTGCTGAAGTCATGTAAATAGTTAAACCAATTCATTGTCCGTTCAGAAATCCGTTGACACTAGTGCGAAATACCCAACTATCCCAATTATCTGTTGTCACCTCCTGAGACATAGGCTGATCAAAGCTGATTCTTATGTGCTTTGCCAGTGGTGTAGTTTGCACGTAGCGCATCAGGCCTTGTTTGAGAGTGTTTACTCCCAATTCTCTGATCTGATCTTCAGTATTATCAGGCGAACTTACAAATTGCAGAGTATCAGTCATGCCCTTGAATTCATGTTGTCCAACCAGATAGTAAGTATATTCTTTCCCCCCTGATCCGGTTCTTTGATTGCTGCTAATGATATACACCTGGGCATCTTTGATATCACGAACGTAATTGATGTAAGGGATTTCCTGGCGTATGAAATCATCTGATTCCATATATACCCGTAAGGCATCCTTTCTGAGAGTGTCAGTTTCGTTCGCCACCTGGCCAAAGGAAAAGATGGTTGTAATAATGAGAATAAAACTCAAGATTAATTTTTTCATGGACTGAAGATAGAATCATATTGTCAATGAAAATCTTCATAAAAGTTTTTTTGGCGTATTTTTTGGCAGCTACGTCACCTGACTTTATATATACACAATTATTGCCGGTAGTTTTTAGGAAATTAAGCAGATGATAATCAGTAAATAGGGTTGTTAAATTTCCTCCAGTTCACTACTTGAATTCCATTGCTCCTGTTTTGGGTTTCATCACCTGCGTACAGAACTGTTCCCTTATTAATTTTTGCAAGTCTTAACCAGTAAATTAGATTTTTAAAGTAGTCAGAATTAATGGTTTGGGATGATTTGATTTC
>JAYEFL010000354.1:0-7917 GCA_034658635.1 Bacteroidota bacterium
GATCAAAGGTCTTCTTGATGCCTCTCAATAAGCTCATATAGACTGGGCCGACCATCTTTTCAAGATAGGGTTTTTTAGCGTAGCCAATACCGTGTTCACCGGAGACGTGTCCACCGAGCTCGGCGCCTTTTGCATAAAACAGGTCGAAAGCTTCATTGAGTTTTTTTGCAAAAACGTCATCAGACAAATTATCTTTTAACACATAGACGTGTAAGTTACCGTCACCGGCATGACCGAAAGAGGCGATCCGTATATCCAGCTCTTTTTCAACGACTTTTGTGTAGTTGATAAAATCTGCAACAAAATTACGGGGTACGACCACATCGCATTCATCCATTTCAGTGGTAGATGCTTTGATCGCTTCCAGAAAAGCACTACGCGCGGACCAAATGGATTCATTGCGTTCATCCGTATCAGAGATTAAAACATCCATCGCGCCGGCATCCAGACATACGTGAGCGACTTGCTCATAGATCTTTTCAACCTCGGCTTTTGAATTGCCGTCAAAGGTCAATAAAATATATGCATCTGCAGAGTTATCCGGAAATTTCTTGCCGAGATAATTTTCGGCGGCAAGGATAACATTACGTTCCATATATTCAATGGCTGTTGGGATAGCTTTGGATTTAATGATAGTCGGGACGGCTGTGATCGCCGTTTCAATATCAGGGAAGGGGACAAGCAGGGAAATAGCGACTTTCGGGAGAGGTAGAAGCTTCAATACGGCTTTCGTAATGATACCTAATGTTCCTTCAGAACCGATAATTAGGTCTTTAAGGCTATAGCCTGAGCTATCTTTGACGATCTTGCCGCCAACAGTAATAATTTCACCTGAGCTAAGTACAACTTCGAGTTCACGGATGTGATCACGGGTTACACCGTATTTTACAGCGCGCATACCGCCGGCATTGGTTGAGATATTTCCACCGATAGAAGCAGATTTTTCACCGGGATCCGGAGCATAGAATAAATCGTTCTCTTCCACATATTTGGATATTTCCATGTGAAGGACACCGGGTTCTACGGTCAGAGTGAGATTAGCTTCATCCAATTCAAGGATTTGGTTCATATGTTCCGTAGAAAGCATGATCCCTTTGTGGATGGCGACCGCCGCGCCGACCAGTCCGGTACCCTGCCCCCGAGGTGTTACTGCAATATGCTTATCATTTGCATATTTCAAAATGTCGGAAACCTGTCCGCTATTCATTGGTAAAACAACCACATCGGGGTATTGGCGGATCCCCGCCAATTCGTCGCGGCTGTAGTCCTCGTGAATAGCATCACCGATCAGAACATTATCATTCCCGCATATTTCGATCAAACGATCGATATCTAACTGAGTCAGAGGCGAATAGTCCATATATATCCCTATTGTTCTTTTTTTATTTCTTTGATCTGAGCTAACAGATCCGGTATGATCTCGTAAATATCTCCAACGATGGCATAATGAGCTACATCGAAGATCTGTGCTTTCGGATCTTCATTGATAGAAATGATCATATCTGAATTGTTCATTCCCGCAACGAACTGAATAGCTCCCGAAACACCGCAGGTAATGATCAATTTAGGCTTAACCGTGCGTCCGCTAAGCCCAATCTGTAAACGGGCATCCATCCATCCTGCTTCAATCAAAGGACGTGTGGTAGCTACCATAGCACCCAATTCTTCTGCCAGGTCATAGACCATTTTCAGATCATCTTTCTTTTTAAAAGCGTGTCCGGCAACAACAATAACATCCGCATCTTCAATACTTTTGACTTTTTCTTTTTTCTTGATCTCAATTACCTTGATCTTTGAATCAAGTTTTTCATCCACAATATCGCAGAGGGTCAATTTACCGCTTTTTTCTTTAGTACGCTCAGGTGCATCAAATATTTTATATCGGACCGTAGCAAATTGCGGACGATGGTTAGGCGTATGAATATGTGCCATAATATTACCGCCGAAGGCAGGGCGAATTTGATCAAGATCAGTGTTTTCCTGGACATCCAGAGTAGTGCAGTCTGCAGTTAAACCGGTACGAAATCGCGCTGCGATACGTGGTGCCAGAGAGCGACCAACCGTTGTGCCGCCTACCAACACGATCGTGGGCTTGTTTTTATTAATATAATCTTCAAAAACTGCGGTATATGGCTCAATGCGAAAATTATGTAATTGTGGCTTATCATAGACGAAAACTTCATCTGCTCCATAGTGTAGAACCTGCTCTGCGATTTCAGAGATATTACTACCCATAAGTAGGCATTGAACCGGATGCCCGATCTTATCAGCCATTTTTCTGGCTTTCCCTATCAATTCAAAACTTACAGGATGAATATCACCTTCGATATGATCAATATAGACTGTTACGCCACGCCATTCGTCTTTATTGACACTTGGAGCAACATCTTCAACATATTCAAATATCTCCGGAAGACGCTTGACACATATCTTACACATTTTACATGCTGCATTCAGGATCAATTCATCATTTGATTCAAATTCAAGTGCATCAAAGGGACATACCTTGATAGTAGCTTCCCGGTCTTTTATCTTATCTTGATGTACAACTATTTTTGCCATTGATCTGTTACCTATACGTATTTTAATTCGTGTAATTTATCAGCAAGTTTCTTGCTCAATTTTTCGCCCTCACCTTCCCATTTTTCATTTGTGGTGTTTGCGGGAGGTGGAAATATCCTTAAAACCTGAGTTGGTGAGCCGTTCAGTCCATAATGCATGACATTCTTATCATCAAGATCATTGAAAGTAATACGGCGAACAGGACGATCTGACGTTTTCATTTTTAATTTAAAAGAGGGTAATCTGGGCTGACAAATATCTTTTTCAACAGTAATGAGACAGGGGAGGAGAACTTCCTGAATTTCTACCGATTCAGCCATATTCATCTCAACGACAACTGAATTATCATTGATCTTATGGATTTTACGAACATTGGCAACATGCGGAATATTAAGATATTCTGCAATTTCCGGCCCAACCTGAGCCGTATCACCATCTGTCGTCATTTTACCACAGATGATCAGATCATATTTACCCATTTGAGTGATGCCTTGAGATAAAGCATAAGCGGTTGCCAAAACATCGGCACCGGCAAATTTACGGTCGGTCAATAAGCAACCTTTATCGGCGCCCATCATATATGCTTCTTTGATCACAGCTTCGGCTTGGGGCGGTCCCATAGTTATCACAGAGATCTCGGCTTGCTTGTCTTCTTTTAAGCGTACAGCCGTTTCAATAGCGTAAAGATCGTAAGGATTCATTTTAGAATCGATACCATCGCGTTTTAACACACCTGTTTTCTCATCGATCTCAACTTCCGCGGTGCCCGGAACCTGCTTGATACAAACCGTAATATTCATGTATTTCCTCATTTTCAATTCAGTTTTAAGTATAATATAATTCGCATGTAATTTCCATAAAAATATCTATTTGATCTTTATATCATCATATTAAATAAACTTAAAATACTTTTTGCAATTCAATGTTGATTCCAATAGATTTTATCTGTGGCAAAACTAAAAATATAAGGAGAGTTTCATCATGCTAAAAAAAATTGCTAGTGTTGTATTGATACTGTGTTTTGTGTTTGTGCTCGCAACTGAATTTCAATCCAACTCTTACGATATGGGTTATTCTCATGGGAAAAGTGACGGTAAGAGAGATGCCAGCTGGTTATGGGTTTTTGCCGGTTTAGGTTGTAACTGTGTCGGAGCCGCTGTTGCCTATTTCGTACCGGGTGATGTTCCCTCAGAAAAAATAGTAGGCATGGGTGCCGAATACAGTATGGGCTATGCCGATGCCTATATTAAAACTAAACGTTGGCGTCAGGTTATGTGGGCCGGGATCGGTATTATTATTAACTCTACTATTGTAGGCGCCGGGGCTTCCACTTACGGAAATTAACAAAATTTAAATATTGGAATGTCCACTTTCTGTGGGCATTCTTTTTTTATGGTGATTTTTTGAAAAGAACAATTATACTTATAATTACATTGATCACGTGCTTTTCACTCTATGGAAAAAATCAGGTACTTTATGTGCAATACTCAAAAACAACCCAAAGTGATCCTCAAGAAACGGCCAGAGTATTTTTTGATCCCGCAATTGGCATGCATCTTTTTGTCGATTCACCTGTTAAGCAGCGTGTGAAGATGGATGCAGAGCGTTTTCTTTATTATTATCCTGACAAAAACATAGCACTTGCTATGGACAATCGCGATGCTACTCTCGCTTCGGCATCGATGCAGCTATTCCTTTATACGGATAGTGAAGATCTTGGCCTGTCTAATATTGGCTTTAAATTGATCAACTACTCGGTAAAAAATGACACCTTGATTAAAAAATGGGAAATAAAAGGGAAAAAGAAGCGGGAATCTATTCAAATTGAAGTTTATATTCATCATGAACGAGTACAGAAAACCCGGAGTTATGATGGTTTTGGCAAGCAAATAAAAGAGGTTGTGTTTTCCCATTGGTATGAATTAAATAATTATTTCTACCCCATGCATCTCTCGATAAAAGAGAATGATAGAATTTCAGAGTATGATTACAAACAATTAAAGCTATTGGAGTCAATACCGGATTCGATCCTGGCTATGTTCATTCTACCCGAAGATTGTGAAATACATGAATATCAATTCTAGATATAAAGCGATCCTTGTCATACTGTTCATAGCCGTCTCTTTATGGGGACAAAATGACGCAAAGCTAATACAAGATCATTATTTCAAATCAGCACATTACGAAAAGAAATTCGCAAATCGAAAGATCACGACCAAGTTAGAAAAAAAAGATGATAAAACACCTTTTGTAGCCAATCTTTTTATGGAAGCGGTCTATGTATATAAAGATTATATATCTCCGCAGGATATGGATGTCTGTACTTTTCATCCCTCTTGTTCGGAATATGCTTTTCTCTGCTTGAAACACCAGTCTTTTCCAGAAGCTGTTTTGAATACCGGCGATCGTCTAATGCGCTGTTACGGTTCGAATTATATTTATTATCCTAAAGATCCAATTACCTTATTATCAGAAAATTATCCCGATACAACAAAATGAAGAAGATCTTATTTACATTAATGCTTTTAATAGTTATTTCCGCTTTCGGAGAAGATCTTCCGGCTTATATAGCACAATTTGACCAGGATTTGGCAATTATATTATATCGCGAAGAGTTGAAAAAGACTAACAATAATGCTGAAACGTATCAAGCCCTTGCTGATCTTTATAATAAAACAGGTGAAATCGGTTTAGCTAAAGATTGTTATCGGCATTTGATCACTATCAATGATGGATCGGAAGATGTATATAGAAACTATCTTACTTTCTTGTATGAAAACGCTTCATTTAAGCGACTAAGAGAAATCGTTAAAGCCAAAAACTTTGACTATGAATGGAGCCGTTTATTACTGGCAGAATCCTATTTTAAAGAAGGATTTTTCGATTCTACTCTTGTCTTTTCAAAAGGACTTCCTGAAATAGATGCAGGACAACTACAGCGTCTATCTTTAGAAGGACTGGAAATAAAATATCGTTCACCTGCTTTGGGTGGTATCATGTCAGCCATTATCCCGGGAAGTGGGAAAATGTACGCCGGTCGATTATTAGATGGCATTCAAGCACTTTCCATTGTAGCTGCACCGGCTTATAACGCTTATTATCATTTCGCTAAGAATGGAAAAACAAGTGTCCGTGCTTGGCTCTGGACAGCCGTTGCTTCATGGTTCTATCTCAGTGATATTTATGGGTCAATTAAAGCTGTCAATGAATATAATGAAATGCAGAAATTCAAGATCATAGAAAGGTATGAGCAATGAGGTCAAGATTAAGGCTAAGATTAAGATTAAGATTAAGGTTAAGGTTTAGACCTATTGTGATTTTATTGTTATTAGCTAGCTTCCTGTTCGCGAATGATACATTGATCTCTTTGTATGCTGATAGGATGAAGGCGGATGAAGCGGGTCTCAAAGATAAACTCGTTCTGATCGATATGATCTTGGCAGAGTATTATTTATCGATTTCCGATCTCAAGACTGCTAGGATCTTTCTGGAAAATTCAATAGCAAATGCAGATGAACCCTTTTTGTCAGATAGAAAACTTGATATTTATCGCCTTGATATGATCGAGGGTAATTTTGATATAGCCGAATCAGGTTTGATCAATGTATATTTTTATTCAAAAAACAAAAAACAAAAAGTCCGCGCTGCAATGCTGCTGGGGATTTTAAATGCCTTAAAAGGTGAATACGAAGAATCTCAAAAGTATCTGACCGAAAGCTTGAAGTTGGAAGGTGTTTGGGATAATAGCATTGAGAATACGCTTGATTCACTTCTTTTAGATGCGAAAAAGAGAAAGAATATTGAAACGGCTAAATGGCTGTCAACTTTTCTCCCCGGTTCAGGACAGATCTATGCTAAAAATGCCAAAGGAGCTATAGGGGCAATCGGTATAGCGGCTTTTTGGGGCGGCTGGTTTGTCTACGATCTTATCCAACAGGATTATTATTCTGCCGCATTGGTTCTTCTTTGGCCATGGCAGAGATATCACAGAGGTAACATTCAAAATGCCAGATACTCGGTTGAAAGCTATAATGCTTTGATCGAAGATAAAATGAATCGGACTTTATTGGAGTATTTGTCAAATAAGCAGGGAAGCCAATAAGCTAAGAAGTATAAAATTAAGACTAAGATCAAGGAATTAAATTTTACCTCTAAACTTCCTTCTTCTCCGCCATCTGACGGATTTGGATGGCAAGCCTAAACCCCTAAACTATCTTTTTAAGTCTGGCAAAACAATAAACTCCAATACTGAAGATCAATCCGGGATAAAACGGTTCAATATTCAGAGGATAATGCCCAATTATTTCACCGAGAATGAACCAGCTTGCCGATAGAGTAATAGACCCCAGCATTATCAATAGGATCATTTTAGATGAAACAGGTTTATTAAATAAGACAGAAAGGACAGGCAAGAGCAAAGAAGGGATCACTAAAGTCCCGATCAAATACCAGATCGAAATAACCGAAGGAACAGTTATAACTATGATCATGGCAACAAGACCGGTGATAAGATAAGAAATACGAATATTTTTACGAATATTGTCCGGGTAAAAATGGGATAAAATATCATAACCCACAGTTTGTGCGGATATGAAAATATACGAGTCCAAAGTGGACATTACCGTAGCAAGAATTCCTGTAAAGAACAAACCGAAGAGCCCAATGGGAAGTACAAGTTCAGCAATGAGCGGATAGGCGTAAAGTGATTGAATATCAGGAAGTAATGCACGTGCGTATAAACCGGTAATAACGGTCAATGCATCAAATATCATCCAAAATACGATACTTAGAAGAATGCCGTTCCTTGCTGTTTTTGCGGATTTTGCTGCGGCACAGCGTTGATGGAATCCGGGATCCACAAGCGTCCAGAGTGCAATAAAAAACCACGAAATAATGTATGTTGGAGATAGGCCTCCCGTAAGAGAAAGATGGTTCTCCGGGAGGTATTGTGAGCTGATATATTCAGCAAAAGGATATTGCTTCAGTAAAAATATTATCAAAACTATAAACCCGGCAAACATCAGAAAAAATTGAAGCATATCGGATTGCACAACAGTGGTAAAGCCTTTTTTGTACAAATAGAGTGCAGATATTACAAAAATGATCAAAGCGGAAAGAACAGAAGAAATCCCCGTGAGCATAGACAACATGATACCTGCGATAAGAAGATAGGGTGCAGGGGATGTCATTAAAAAAACAAAGAAAGCACTGATAAATGAAGGCATTTTCCCATATCCCCTGGAGATCAGTTCGGGAATACTGACTGCCTGGGCCTTACGGATCCTGCCGGCAATAAAAAGCGCATAGATCAATGCAAAGATATAGTAGGGGAAACCCATAACAAACCAATTTGAC
>JAYEFL010000355.1:0-1746 GCA_034658635.1 Bacteroidota bacterium
TCTGGCATAGGATATTACGATATTGCGTCACAGTGCAGTACTTTTTGGGGCTTGGAAGAAGCTTCGGGCGCCTCGTCGCCCGCTGGTAAATCACAAAAAACCGGGTTTTCGTTCAGACACTAATTAAGCAATGGGAAGCAATTCAGGCTTCTTCTGAACGATATATTCTTGAATATGATAACGAAGGAAATATCGCCGATTTTGGCTCTGTTTCAACTCACTACCTGCCTTCCCATACTCCGGATATTTATAAAGCCGATCCTGAACAATTTCTCGGAGACCTCCAACTTTATTCAGAAGTTGAAAAACTCTCATCAATTGTAGGAAGCCTGCATAGAAAATGGGCTCCGGTATATAGAAAAATAATCGAGATCCAATTATCCGGAGAGGATGTTTCCTCGTCCCACCTCGATATGTTGGGTATTGAAAGCACAAAGCAGCTAAGGGAGCTTAAATGCCAAGCTTTTGATGCGGCGGGGAAATATATTATTAAAATCTTCCCGGAAATCAAAGAACGGCAAGCCCTATATAAGAGAAATCGTGGAAAGCGATGGAAACCGATTAAATCTACATTCGAACAACGAAAAGCCCTTCACAGACAAATTTATAGAGAGCAGTTCAAACCCCGTTTGATAAGGCGTTGGAGAGTCATCAAAGGTGGAAAAACCATTGATTTTGAAACGATAAAATACCCATTTAGTAAGGAGGTCTACTATGCCACCGGAAAATCCTCTGAGGGAACAGAGTGAACCCAGAGAGCAATTAACTGGCGATGAAATCATTAACACCAGAACACAAAGGGTAGTGAGAATCACTAACCAGGATGGAATTGTCCAAGATGTTCTTACAGATGTCCATGATTCCAGACCAGATGGAAATGGAGGATATATTGAAACGGATGTTATTCATGTAGCGACCGATGCCGCTGGCAATACCTTTCCTGAAGATCCGCATTCCCTGGAAGCCATTTCCAGTACCGGCTTATACGTAAAATCGGTAGAAAATCAGGCTGAATGCACTTCATGGCTCCATACCCCAGGGCGTTCGAGGACTATCCGTGTTGGGCAAGATGGTCGCAGAACGGTTAATGGGGCAATTTGCACCCAGTGCGATTTCTGGATAGGTACAATATACCTAACCATAGGAATAATTGCAGTTGGACTTATTCTTGGTATCTGGAAAGGGGTCGGATTGTTTTAGGGGAAGGGGATTTATATATGTCGAGGCGATTGGATGAGGATTGTTTACAGCTTATTGAAGAGCTTCATGAAGGGAAGATGCTCTCTCATCCTGCCATTAGACGGCATGTGGATCGGGCATTACATACAGGAGATTGCAGTAAATTAAAAGAATTCATTCGGAAGTTTCCTGTCTTTAGAATCCAGGCCGGAAGGAATATAGCCCTGGCGCGTGTTCAGAGGCTTGATAATGCATTCAGACCTTACCCAAGCCGCGCAGATGCTCGGGAATATTTATCAGGGCCACTAAAGCTAGGATTCGTAAATGAATTTGATGATATGTTCGGCCTCCACTGGGATATTCTTTGCCTTCCAGCCATAGTCCCTGGCAGAGTGGGCGCTGGTAAAAGCAGGCTATTGAAATTCTTATTGAGTCAAATCCTGGCGGAGAAACGATAAAAATCAACAGGGTATATTGAGTCAGTTTTGACTAAGCTTTCTGACATAGTTGCTGTTATTGAATATGACAATAGTTAACTCCTTTATATGGTCGTGCACACAAATTTTC
>JAYEFL010000356.1:0-1744 GCA_034658635.1 Bacteroidota bacterium
GGCGGTTTAGTTCAACGAGTCAGTACCCGAAGACTTTCGGGTACATGACGTATAGTTGATGTTTGTTAATTGCTTGCAAATCAGTTTGTGATAATTGAAATCTAATGTACTCATTCTTTAACAAAAACCCCTGGCTTGGTCATAAAATCCCTAAATTATCCAAGGGGTTTTTGATCTGATCTATTCCCCGGGTAGTAATATGAGTGTAAATCTGAGTAGTCTTCGGACTAGAATGACCAAGCAAACTCTGAATATATCTTATATCAGTACCATTTTCTAACAAATGAGTGGCAAAGGAATGCCGTAAGGTGTGAAGGGTTACCCGACGTTTGATTCCGGCTTTGTTGGCAGCTTTTTTTAGTACGAGTTGCGCACTCCTTTCAGAGTATCTTCCTCCCATCTGTCCGGCAAATAAGTAGTCGTTTGGTTTGTAGATTCTGTAGTAGTCTCGTAATAGCTCCAATAGTTTGACAGACAATAAGCTTACACGATCTTTTTTGCCTTTGCCTCCTTTGATGTTTATTAGCATTCGGTTCGAATCAATGTCTATTGGCTTAAGATTTAGTACTTCACTAATCCGTAAGCCTCCGGAATAGCATATCATTAACAGGCATTTGTGCTTTAGGTTTTTTACTTTCTCGAAAATCCTCTTTACCTCGTCTTCACTTAAAACAGAGGGTAATAGCTTTTCTTTACGGGGTCTCTCAATATAGTAAACCCGCCTCGGGCCACTTAGAACCTTCTCAAAATAAAACTTTATGGCATTGATAGCCTGATTTTGATATGATGTTGAAACCTGACGTTCCTGCACAAGATATAACAGATAAGCCTGGATATCTTGCTGAGTTATTTCAATAATCTCTTTTGTGCTGTAATAATTAATGAACTCTGAGAAGCAGGCTTTGTAAATTTTCACGGTGTTCAAACTATACCTCAGTACTGATAGCTTATCTAAATATGTTGCAGGAACAGAACGGTAGTTTATCACATCTTCAGGTTTCTGACGGGGTTTCTTATTGAGGTGTCGCAAATCTTCCAGATATTGGTATTTCCAACCACTCTCTTCACAAAAGCTAACAAGTGCAGCTAATGAGTTCTCTGTATGGGCTATAGTCCACCATCGATTTTCCTGATCCCAGGCATACAAGGGAAGCGATTTTATTAACCTGACCAGCTCCTTTTCATACCGGAATATTAAGCGTATACGCCCATTCCTGTATTTAACAACAATAAGGGTGCTTGATTTGACAGCCAGCCCTGGTGCCGAGGCAGCTATTTTTGCAGAGTTTTCTTCACTGCTGTTTTCTGTGAGCCGATCACCAAAATAGTTCCTCAGCATCGTAAGGTTCTCTTTTTTGTTGTTGATAACCCAACAGAAACCTGTAGAGTCCCAACGAGCATACCTGAGTGTTCTTAGAAATCGGATATCCTGATTATCCTTTTTCATTTTTAACAGAAAAAATCGCTCTGTAATTGTCATCGACACTGATTCACGTCTGGTTTCACTTCTTTCTTGATCTATCATGTGCATATATTTTTGATATGGGAGGCTAACCGAGTGATTTCGGGTTTGCCTCCATTATTAATATATATGCATTGCACAGGGTGTTCTGGAAAATTTTTCGTCAAATTCCGATGATGGATAAATCTCTTGCACGGTATTTCTCTGAAACCAGCTTGCCTTTCATCAATTCTTTGATCTCTTCTGTGAGCCTGTTGATGATTCGTAACTTTGCGTATGGCC
>JAYEFL010000357.1:0-1735 GCA_034658635.1 Bacteroidota bacterium
GTCATGTTCTCCAGTGAAGAACCGGGCCACACCGCGATTGCAGTAAGCTACGGCATTACGAGGGTTCACTTCAATGGCCTTGGAAAACGCCTTTATGGCCAGATCGTAGCGCTGTGTGGTCAGAAAACGAAGGCCTTGTTGAAAGGTGTCTTCTGCACCCTGTGACTGGCCGGGAACCAGCAGGCACAAAATCACTAAGAGCAGACTGAAGAAAGCCTTAATCATTTTCATTTTAAATTAACCATTTGCACAAGCTCAGCAATAATTTAAGGATTTTTAAAAGGGCTAAATAGTGTCCATCCGGAAACAACCAATTTCCAGATGGAGCTTTCAGCAGTCAGCGATCAGCCAACACCTTGTTTTTAATGTCCTTTGCTGAAAGCCGAAAGCTGATGGCTGATAGCGCGAATCCAAAAACGTTAGTTTTTGGATGAGCACTAAATAGTATCCAATAGGGATTTGACCATAGTCTCCTGATCCTCGTCGGCCATCTTGAATTTTACGCCAATTCCCTGTGGTGTGGACCTCACAACTTCGCCGGTAATTTTGATGTGTTCCTGGTAATCGGGGAGCGGAAAGGTGAGAATGACGTTCTGTCCAATGGGGAAGGGTTTGTTCGTTTCAATAAAAAGACCGCCGGCGCTGATATCCTGGATAAAATCTTTGTACATACGGTCCTGCATCATGTAATCCACAACCATAATAAAGGGTTTTCTGTGGTGCTTCCTTGCGCTTCTGGACGTTTCTTTCTCCAGATCTTTCACCAGTGCTTGCTGTTTGTCCTCGGGCATATCCGTGATCAATTCCACCAAACGGGAGGTGAGATTGGGCTTTTGCAATGGTTTGCCAAAAGTAGGCACGTGAGTGGGAACTCTTTCGCTTTTAATATAAATGGTCGAATTCTTAGCGTCCTTTTCTATAGTAAAGCTGTACCCGAGCAGCTTTTGCAGGGCAGTGAGCATGCTTTTGTTGGTCTTTTCCAATGCATCAATATAGTCGAGCATTTTCTGTTTAGGATCCATATTCATTTGCTCACCATTAATAACTTCTTCAGTCATCGGAACCATCCCGAAATGAAGGTTTAGTTAATTTTAACAGAATATACAAAATTGGCCTAAAAGTAAAGAGAAAAGAATACCTTATGTAAAGTTAAGCTGTACCCTTGGTGTCCATTAGGGCGGGTAGGTTTGGCAGTTCCGAAAAAACTGCATTTTCACACTTCTGTACCGGCAAATCTGTCCACCGGTTATGCAGCCTTTTTAAAATGTTTATTAAGGTAACTGAAAGCTATCAAGGAATTTGCCGGGGTTGCAGATAGCAGTATGCTTTGGTCACAGGGCTGTAATTACTAATGGTACGTATGCGTATTACGCGGTGGTCAGAGCGCATGTATGGGGTGAGCCACCCAGGTGAAACACCGGTCGCCCTTCGGGCTCCCTCCGTTTCACCTGGCATAGAAAACGAGAAAGGATTACGATAATCACCTTGTCACCTTAAACCCTACATTTTTTTCAGGGTGGTCAGTTTTGGGTTATCACAGGTGGTCAATTTTCGGTTGACACTCCGACTCAGGCGTGGATTTAAGAGGATACCTGTGTATGAATATGAAGATGATATCAAACCTCTGGATAGAGCCAAGAAAAGTATTGATTTGGAGTGACCCTTTAGATATGTTTCTTAAATAGAACAATTCAAGCGTTAAATATTCCAAAAAACTTCAACTTTGTATTGAAAA
>JAYEFL010000358.1:0-1734 GCA_034658635.1 Bacteroidota bacterium
TTTCAGAATGGCACGAAATTTTACGTCTTACGATTTATGTCTTCACTATTTACTGTTTACTGGAATAGGCATGCCTATTCCCTACATCTCTCTTTGAAAAATAGATCACCGTTTACTGTTTATGTCTTCCTGACTTCTGCCTAGTGCTTACTGCTTACCGGTATAAATGTGATGTGCATCACAAGTATTCATTGCACAATTCCATGGCTCATATTCTGCTTTGAAAAGTATAAATAAGTAATTATAATTGGGATGAACAACAGCACTGGAAACATGATAAAATTTAAGTTTAACAAGCAGAAATCAATTGAAGCCGTTTTGTATTTGATCAGCAAAAGCGGTAAGAATTCTTATGATCTGTATAAGATCGTGAAAATGATCTTTGAAGCCGATAAATATCATTTAAATTATTATATGCGTCCGGTTACGGGGGATCATTTTGTGTCCATGGCCAAAGGGATCGTTCCGAGCAAAATATACGATCTGTGTAAAGTTGAAGATCCCAAAGCTCCTTTCTTTAAAAAAAGTGCCCGAATAATTATGGCAAATAGAATCGCAAACTGTGAGTATCTTTCAGAGTCAGATATTGAAGCCCTGGATCTTGCATTTGAAAAACTTAATCCTATGACCTTTGGACAAATTTGCGAAAGAAATCACGCAGAAAATCCCGCTTGGGGCAAAAACTACCTTGAAGGATCAAGCAAAAAAATTGCCTTTGACCAATTGATCGATGACCCTGAGATTATTGATGAATTAAAAGATATTTCTTCCCGTATCATAATCTAATATTCTTATGAAAACCCCTGAAGTCGGTGACGTATACTTATCCAATGATATCAAAGTAACCCCGTCAAAGCCAAAAATATGTATTTGTGTTCACCCTGCAGGACTTTGGTTCTTTTTGATCAATACCGAAAATCGCAAAATGTATGATTGCATTCCAATCTTAAAGAAAAATAATTCCTTTCTAAATTATGACGGCTATATTTCAACTAACTTTCCTTTTAAACTTGATCATCATGAATTTCAAAGAGCTAAATTCCTTGGAAAGATCAGTGAAACCGATATTGCAAATATCCTAAATAAAGTAAATAAATCTAAATTCTTAACACCTATACAAAAGACCAAGATCATTGATAGTATTTCTCTTTGGAGAGTTAATAGCACTTTTAAATAATTTTTTTCAAACGATTGATTACAGTCTGTTTATTCAACCTATGCTCTATTATAACGAAGCTTCGGCTGGGCAAGCCGGGATTGTGAGTTTAGGTAGTGCTCAGGTCCCCGGATTTCATCCGGGGTTACAAAGATTTGGCCCTTACAGGGCTCTTTACTCTTTACTCCTTACTCTCCATTACTTCTCCCAAATCCACATCCACACGGAAATAATAGCGGAAATGGCATCCGCAAAAACGGGACGGGTCTGAGCTTTCAGGTCGGCTTCGGTCCAGGCGTTCGGGTCGTTGATGGGGAAAAGCCGGAGAGAGCGTTGTTTGCTGCTGATGCAGAGATCGATCATATAATCCATGAGACTGTTATCGGAGATCTTTACCGGGTGGATCTCGGCGCAGTGGACGGGATCGGTTACATTGAATATGATCTCAGGCGAAATACCGGTCTGTGGTTTGTCATCCTTTTCGCGGGTGATCTCAACGATTTCTTCTTTGATCGCAATGGGAAGAACGGCATCTTCCCAAAGTTGCTCGACCTTGCCGTGCAGAGCGCGGGAAAAAT
>JAYEFL010000359.1:0-7854 GCA_034658635.1 Bacteroidota bacterium
GCTTCTACCTATACTAATCTTTTGCCTTTCAACAGGTTTTGCACAGGATAAGCTCAATACAGATTCAAACGGAATATGGTTCAGAAATACCAATAATTTCCCAAACAGATTCTTATACTCACAGGCCATTTTGTGGCCCAGCTCCATTTCAGGACATATTGGATTGTATATTCTAAAGGATGATTTTGACTGGACAAGGGCTGTACGCTGGAGTATGTATAAAAGAACCTTTAGACAGCTTCCGATGTTCGAAATCAAGCAAGACCATTGGTCGTGGAATTATGAAGTCCATCCCTACATGGGGTCCATCTCCTACCTGACCTATCGAAACCGCAATGCATCTGTATGGGAATCTCTTGCTGGAAGCGCCCTCAACTCTCTCATTTACGAGTACCTGATTGCTGGTGGCACACAGCCGGCCAGCTTGAACGATATGATCGCAACTCCTCTGGGAGGCAGCCTCCTGGGGGAAGGATTATATCAAATAAAGAAATTTCTACTGAGAGATAAATACCTGACAACTTTTGAGAAAATACTGGTCACAATCTGTGATCCTGTTGAAGTGTTCTATTTTGGTTTTAATTTCGAAAAATTAGCACAACACTCCTACCGTTAGTCAGGCACGTTTTCTATAAGCAAGGGTAGCCAGAACTAACACCACAAGGCTATAAATGCAAATCCCGATAAAATCCGGAAGTATATCAATAAATCCTGATCCTTTCAGAAGAATCATGCGTATAACCCTCATAAAGTATGATAATGGATTCAGATAATTTGCAATGATAGCCCAGTCAGGCATGCTTTCAGACGGAGTAAACAATCCTGACATCAGGATAAAAGTGAGATTAAAAAAGAAAGCAAGAAACATCACCTGTTGTTGGGTTTTGGAAACAGCTGATATCATCAATCCGAATCCAAGAGGAACAATCATATATACAGCTGTAAATGCAAATAAGATGCCCAGGCTTCCCAGTATCGGAACCCCAAAGAGTAATCGTCCTAATGCTAAACCGAATGCAAGCTCAAAAAGAGCAATCACCCAGAATGGAATTAGCTTTCCCAGGATAAACTGAACTTTTCGTATTGGTGTAACATTTATCTGCTCAATGGTACCAAGCTCTTTTTCTCTTACAATATTCAAAGCCGTTAAAATCCAACCGATCATCGACACCAACAAAACCAGCATTCCCGGAACCATGAAAACTTTGGAATCAAGTTCCGGATTATACCAATGCCTGTAAGTAACACCTATCTGCTGAACATAATCCGCTTGTATAGTCTGGTATTTCGGTATCGCCAACTTATTAAAATCAAACAGAATATTCTGTGCGTAATTCGCAATGATAACAGCTGTTGCACTGTTAATCCCATCGATTAAGAACTGAACATCAACAGCTTCAGACCTTTGCATAGATTCTTCAAATCCACTCGGAATATGAATTACAAGATCCACACCGGCACTTCTAAGCTGATCATCGACCTCATCCTGGTTAAACAACTGAGCCTCATGTATAAAGAAAGGACTATTAAGATATTTATCCAGAAGCTCACGTGACGAAGAGCTGTTATCTTCATCAAATACCGCGTACTCAATATTCTTCATAGTGAGATCAGCAGCATAAACCAATATAAGGAGCTGTAACAAGGGCATTACAAAAATGAGAGGCAACATGGTTTTATCACGAAAAACCTGTATAAACTCTTTTTGTATAAGAAAAAGTAATGTTCTCATGCCTACAATCTGACTTTAAATTTTTTAATACTGGCAAGCATGAAAAAGACAGTCATACCAAATAATATCAATGTTTCCTGCCATACATAGGCTAATCCATTTCCTTTAAGCATAATATCTTTTATTATGATAATAAACCATTTTGGCGGTATTACCATACTAAGCCATTGCAATACAGCTGGCATATTCTCAATTGGATAAATAAAACCTGACAACAGGATTGTAGGAAGCATCAATGCAAAAAGGGAAATAATCATGGCTACCTGCTGATTTGGTGCCATAGTGCTGATTAGTATTCCTAATGACAGTGTCAGTAGGATAAATAACAGTAATTCAAACAGCAATAGTGCTAAACTTCCTATAACCGGTAAGCCAAAAACCAGGGTACCCATAAGAAGAATCACTATGGCATTAAGAAAAGCCAGAATTATATAGGGGGTTACTTTACCGATAATGATCAGTGAAGGTTTCAGCGGACTCACCAATAACACCTCCATTGTTCCCAGTTCCTTTTCTCTGGTAACTGAGATGGAAGTTAACAATGTGCCGATTATCATAAGAATTAGTGCCATAGTACCCGGAACAAACATATACGGACCTTCAAGATGCTCATTAAAAACCATGCGTATCTCAGGCTGAGCCCCAATGGTACCACCAATCATATTTAGTTCCTTAAGCTGATATTGCTGAATAATACCACTCAGATATCCGATAATTGTTTTAGCAAGATTCGGATCAGATGCATCGGTAACAATCTGGATTTCTGCGAAATTCTCATTTTCCAGATCCTTTGAGAAATCTCTCGGAAATACCAGAACAGCTCTGATATTTCCAGATCTGAACTGTTTCTGCATTTGTTGATCGGAATGAATCTTACCCTTATTGATGAAGTATCCTGATGAAAAAACCTTATTTGTAATGCTTTTGGTGTGCAGGTCATTTGACTGATCAAATACTGAGATCCCTATATCTTTGAAATCGTTGGTAATTACATATCCGAATATCAGGATTTGAATAATGGGTATTCCAAATAATACTACCAAAGTCATTCGATCTCTGAAGATATGCTTGAACTCCTTTTTTACAAAATTTATAAATAGATTCACCCCACCTTACCTCCCCTCGATATTTGATGAAACACCAGATCCATATTCTCTGCATCAAACTCCTTTTTAATTTTATCCGGAGATCCAATCGCCTTAACCTGACCCTCAGACAAAATACACAGTCGATCGCAGTATTCAGCTTCATCCATATAGTGAGTTGTCACAAAAATCGTAATTCCCTGTTTTGCAGCATCGTAGATCAGCTTCCAGAATTGCCTCCGGGTCAATGGGTCAACACCTCCGGTTGGCTCATCCAGGAAAACCAAAGATGGCTGATGCAAAATAGCAACCGAGAAGGCCAGTTTCTGCTTCCATCCCAGGGGTACTGTTCCTATTTTTCTATTCCTGAGCTCCTCAATGTCCAGCTTTTGTATCAATTGCTTGGCGCGTTCTTGTATCTCACTTAAGCGCAAGCCATAAATTCCTCCGAAAAAACGAATATTCTCGTACAAAGTAAGATCATCGTACAAGCTGAATCTCTGACTCATGTAGCCAATTTTTCTTTTAATGCCCTCTGGATTTGTTCTGGCATTTATCCCAACCACCTCAACCAACCCGGCAGTTGGTCGCGAAAGACCACTCAGAATTCTTATAGCTGTTGTTTTTCCAGCCCCATTGGCCCCAAGAAAACCAAATATTTCACCAGGATAAACTTCAAAACTGATGTTATCATTTGCTATGAAAGAACCGAATTTCTTCACCATACCTTCAACTCGTATGATCGGTTTACTATCAGTTTGAAGTCTGTCAGTCATCTTTTCCTCCCATTAATTGAATGAAGCAATCTTCAACAGACGGACTGATATCCTGCAACTCAGCATCATCAATTCCACTATCTTTCAAATAGGAATATATTTCATCAGCTCTGCCATCACGAGTAACAAGATGAATAGACTGACCGAACAGGTATGCAGCCTGACTACCCTTGTACATCTTTAGTAATTCTAATAATCTGAAACGATTTTCAGATCTCACTTCCATGAGTTTGCCATCAAATGACTCAGAAACTCCATCGGGTGAGTCGACCATCAGAATTCTTCCTTTCTGCATTAATGCTATCCTGTCGCATCGTTTCGCCTCATCCATATAAGGAGTGGATACCAGGATAGTCATCCCCGACTCTTTTAAGCGGCTAAGAACATCCCAGAATTCAATTCTTGATACCGCATCAACCCCTGTTGTTGGCTCATCTAAAATTAGAAGTTCTGGTTTATGAATCAGAGCACATGACAAAGCCAGTTTTTGCTTCATTCCTCCTGATAGTTTCCCGGCTCTTCTTTTCTTGAACGGAGCTAGTTGGTCGAATATATCACTGATAAGATGATAGTTAGCACTAACGTCGTTGCCAAAAACAGCAGCATAAAAATTCAAATTCTCTTCAACAGTGAGGTCATGATAAAGTGAAAACCTTCCGGGCATATAACCAATCCTCTTCCTGATTTCTTTATACTGCTTAGATGGATCGAAACCCAATACCTTCACTTCGCCACTTACATGTTCTGTTAATGATGCCAGGATTCTGAATAATGAGGTTTTTCCTGCACCATCAGGACCGATAAGCCCAAACAATTCGCCCCTGTTCACAGACAGATCAATGCTTTCTAGGGCAATGATTTCCTCATAGGAGTGAGACAAATTTCTGCAGGTGATAATTGGGGTGATAATTGGGGGCATCGTGCTATGATTAGTTTAGAACTAGTTCAGGATAATTTCACCGGGCATTCCAATTTTCAATTCGCCGGTATTTTTCACACGAACCTTGATAGCATATACAAGATTGACCCTTTCCTCTTTTGTCTGGATTATTTTTGGAGTGAATTCAGCCTGGTCAGCTACCCAGGATACCATACCTTTTATCTCCTGATACTCTCCTTCAGAGGCATCAAATCGGATGCTTACTGCTTGTCCGATTGCAAAAGATGAAAGCTGGCTGCCAGAAATGTAGGCTCTCAGATACATATCCTTCATATTTGCCACTTTCATGATTGGTTTTCCCTGAACCGCCAGTTCGCCGACATTCATATACTTTTCAAGCACAGTTCCATCATTCAAGGAACAAATTACTGCTTTATCAATTTGATCCTGAACAAGAAGAGCCTGACTACGAATCACTTCTACTTCGCGATAAACAGAATTAATCTGCGATGGGAAGGTAGCTAATTGTGCCCTGGCTGTTTTCAATTGATATTCCAGTTTATCATACTGCTGCTTTGTTGCAGCTCCGCCTTCCTTAAGACGTAAAATACGTTCAAACTCATTTTCCAAGCCGGCAAGCTCTGATTCGAACACTTTTTTCTGTGCTTTCAAAACAGGAATTTTTGACCTAATCGCAGCTTCCTGCGCATCAAATCCCGTTAATCTCACTAAAAGGGCAGATGTATCGATAATAGCAATAGTATCACCTGTTAAGATATATTCTCCCTCACCATAGTTTATCGAAATCAGTTTGCCATTCAGTTCAGATGAGATATATGATTCATCAGCCTCGAAATGGCCATAACCATCCGGTTGAATATCATTGTTATTGCAAGCCAAAAGGATAGTTGAAATTAATATCAGAACAATATGCTTCTTCATAATTCTTTAGTTTCCGGTTAATGTTACGAGTCTCTGTTTAGCTTTGATTAACTGAACTTTATAGTTTGCCAGTTTTTGCCTTGAGAGCTTAGATGCAGTCAGATTCTGCAGGTAAGTATTTACTGTAATTACACCCTCTTTTAATTGATGAGAACTGCTTTCAAGTATTCTGTCGTAGATATCAATAAGATCAAGTTCTTTCAAAATGCTTTGGTTGATGCTATTGATAGCACTCTTTTGTTCAATAAGACCCAGATTCAAATTCATCAGAAATGCATCCTTCTCATTATTGAGCATTTTCGATTGTAATTCAAGATTTGCCCTTTGTTTTTTCGACTTTTTCCAATCCCAAAAAGTCCAGGAGAAATTTATACCTGCAATAAAGAAACTGTCCCATTGATCACTAAGGAAATTCAGGCCTGGTCTTCCGTAACCAAGCTGGCCAAAAGCGCCAATTTTCGGGTAGTTTACTCTCAGTAATAAGTTCTGATTACCCTCCAACAGACTTTTCTGGCGATCCAATAAGAGAATTTCTCCTCTGGCAATACTTTTCGAAGCAATGTCTGGTTTAGGTATTTCAAAAATCCAATTCAGATCTAATGCAAGTCCGGTAAGTTCGCTCATTTGAGCAAGCAGTTGGTCAAGTTTGGCAAGAGCCTGATGTTTCAGATGATTACTTTCCAATAGTTTGGCATCCATTAAATCTAAATCTGATTGGATGAGTACCCCTTCATCCACCAGCTTCTGAATTTCATCGCGACCCGATTCAAGAGTAGCAATATGCAAATCAAAAATTGGGATTTGACCTTTTGTCAGCAGTACGGCCATATAAATATCCTCTACCATTAGCCGAACTTGAAACTGACGGTTCTCTATTTCTGTTTCCTGGATCATCTGCTGAATACTGATCAGCTCCTTCAAGGCCGTATTCACTCCCCCATCATAGATTAACTGATTAATATCCAGTGTGTTTCTAAACTGCAGGTGAGGAACCTCAGGAAGTGTCATTCCCGGAATATTAACACCGAGGTCAAAACTTACAACATCCGATTGGTAATTTCCTAAAGCATTAAGAGCTAAACCAGGAAGATAATTAAGAGATAATATGTCGTGCTGGCGCTTGACCTTTTCCTTAATAATATCCAGATTTCGTGTAACAGGAAACTGGTCAATCGCTGCTTGTGTGCATTCTTCCAGGCTTACTGACTGACTTATTACCGGGGTCACAAAGAAAAATGCAAAAAATATAAATACAGGAAATCTCATGATGATGTGTTTAAAAAACTCTACAACAAATCTATCTAAAAAAAGGGGCACTTTCCAGTGCCCCCGTTAAAAAAACCATATATCGGATTAGTTATTTCAGATTGAAGAAGTTGAATTCCACTCTTCTGTTGTATTTGCGGCCTTCCTTTGTATTATTCTCCATTTTAGGCACTTCCTCTCCAAAGAATGCTGTACGGATTCTCGTATCACTAATACCTCTTCCTAATAAGTAATCTTTTGCAGAATTTACTCTTCGTTCAGAGAGCTTCATATTATAAAGGCTTGAACCTGTCCAATCAGTATGTCCACCAAACTGCACACCAAACTCGTCATGATTCTGTAGTGCTTTAGCTATACCATTGAGAGTGCCAATACCATTATTTTTCAAATCAGAAGAATCAAAATCAAACAGAATAGTTTTCTCATTTAACTCATATTTTACCATTAATGCAGGCGGATCCCAGGGACAACCCCTCAATTCAGCCACACCAGGTTCCTCAGGACAAACATCTTCACTATCAGGCACACCATCGCGATCACGGTCTACAGCGCACCCAAACCGGTCTACTTCCCATCCCTCAGGTGTATCAGGACATCTGTCATCCTTATCGGCAATTCCATCTCCATCAGAATCGGGACAACCTTTCAGAACAGCAGGGCCTGCAATTTCAGGACACTCATCATTTTTATCCGGTACTCCATCCCCATCAGTATCAGGACAGCCCTGGAATTGTTCCAATCCGGGAATCGCAGGACATTCATCCAGATAATCTGCGATACCATCAAGATCAGAGTCTATAGGACAACCCTTCTCATCAACAGCAACTCCTTCAGGGGTACCAGGACACTCATCCTTTTTATCAGTTACGCCATCATTATCTGAATCTTTAGGTTTAGGATTTATGGTAAAGTGCAAGGAAAATGCATTTTGCAAAACAACATCTCCTAAATTATTTTTCAGAGGGAAAGCCGGATTATTATTGGAAACAAGATCCAACATAAAATCAGCATTAAACGGAAAATTTAATACTGAATATAACTGCAGATTTATTAAATCAGTAATACGAAAGGCAACACCCGGGCCAAAAGAGGCACTTGGGCCAAATGACCAGCGTGGAGCAGCAGCGGTAATCGTCCCACTAGTACCTGTTCCAGATGTTTTAGCCAGAAGAG
>JAYEFL010000360.1:0-1726 GCA_034658635.1 Bacteroidota bacterium
GTTCAGATAGCCCTTATTGATTAGCCCAAAGGGCTAAAATATAATAGCCTGGGGCAACGCCCCATACGCATCAAGCTAACTATTTAATTGGGTGAATATCAATAAGATAGGTACTAAAAAAAGCACCTCCAGTGTAATTTGAAATTTCAACAAACAAAAACCCTGGAGGCACAAATGAATGTTGAAATTGTACAACAGGTTACCGCAAGAGTCAATAAAGTTTTATCTAAAGATCTCCTGGAAAAATTAGCCATTGAATCTGGATTTATGAGGCGATCCAATGGGAAAATTAGTGCGTTCGCTTTCGTAATGGCTTTGGTCGTCCAAGCATCTGCTAATGGTAAGATCACTCTTGTCGGGATGGCTGAGCTTATGAGATCGTTTTGCGGGGCCTCGATAACAGCACAGGCGCTCTGCTCTCGATTGGGCAGTATCTATGCGGTCAGATTATTGAGACGGTGTTATTCCCATATTCTTTCACTTAAAACCGAACTTAGTAGGGATAAGCTTGAAGAGGCTGGTTTATTAGGTAAATTCGAAAATATTTTAATCGAAGATAGCACTTATTGTACGCTTAATGAGCATGTCTCTGAATCATTTAAAGGTGTTGGTGGAAGTGCATCCAAATCGGGATATAAAATTCATACAATCTGGAATGCAATAACTTCAAAATTTTTATCTCTTGATATCACACCGGGTAATGTTACTGATCAATCTCGCTGCAATCATATCCTAAGCATGCTTAAGCCTGTAGATCTCGTTCTTCGAGACCTCGGATATTTTTCAATATCATGCTTTAAGGAAATCGCAAATAAGAAGGCCTTTTTTCTCAGTCGCTTC
This sequence comes from Bacteroidota bacterium, assembly GCA_034658635.1. Lineage (GTDB taxonomy): Bacteria > Bacteroidota > Bacteroidia > Bacteroidales > UBA12481 > JABHCC01. Next base: position 841 of record JAYEFL010000360.1, read on the forward strand.
AAGATAGGTGTCAGAGTTTATACTCTTGATGGAAAATTGATTGAAGACTTACCGGGATATCTCGACGAAAAGATCGGAGATTCCAATATGGTAGAGACAGATGTTCTCATAGGAGCTAAATATAAATTCCGAGTGCGTTTGGCAGCTTACCTAGTTCCTACATCTGTGTATGAACAGCGTAGACGAAAACAAAACAGATGTTCTCAAAAGAATGGACGGACAACAAGTAAGGTTTCTAAAAATTTTGCACGATACACGATGCTCATAACAAATATACCCACTGACTTCATATCAGCAGACAAACTTATTACATTATACGGGTTTCGTTGGCAAATTGAGCTCATATTTAAGACCTTTAAATCCAACCTTAACATCCACATGATCAGAGGACAAAAAAAAGAGCGTGTAGAGTGCTATATCATCAGTAGGTTAATTGCCATCGTTGCAATATCAAATATCTTCTCAGATCTTATGACGTATGTTTACGGTGAATTTGGAAGAGAACTTAGCTTTGATAAATTTGTTTCATGGGTTCTAAGACATCGATATCTAATGGTTCTCTTTTGCCCAGAACAATTGGATTCTAGGGTGATGCAAATGAAAGATTTAAATATATTAACGCTTTGCAAGCAGAAACGTTCACGTAAAACTTCGCGAGAATTACTTGAGGCAGAGGCTACTTTTGAAGAGATATACCCTTCATTCCAGAGTGGGAAAAAGGAGCAATTGGCTTGTTAGCTTGATGCGTATGGGGCACCGCCCCAGGCTCGACTTTCAACATTTTCCAAAAAATCTCCACATAAAAAAAAGCAGTCAAGCATAGTGATATTTTTAAACAAAAAAAGCAATCACTTATTATGCTTGAACTGCCATTTCCTATATTACA
>JAYEFL010000361.1:0-25773 GCA_034658635.1 Bacteroidota bacterium
TTCGGGTTAAGAGATTAAGTGCCAGTATATTGATCATATTTCCATAAGCCAGGCTTGATTGAGCAAAGTTTTGATATTGATCCTGATCAACTGAGTTGATCTGATTAATGAGTTCCTGCAAATCCTTTCGTCCACCAGAGCCCGTCTTTTTTTCCCAATGGTAATATACATTGTCATAAATACTTAAACTGGCACCGTCATTGCTTGCTTTATAAAGATTTCCTTCAGGATCAAGGCTTCTGCGAATCAGAAAGTCCTGATCCATATTCTCTATAAGAAGATAGAGGCCCAGATATTCTCCGTTAAGATAAACTCTGGCATGTTCTGAATCAAAGCAAGGTAGCCCGCTTTCTCGCATTAATCTACTAACAATGTATTGTTGTATGTAGCTTTTGTCTTCATATTCTGCATTGAAGTTTAAAACAGATCTTCCATCAGGAAATGAACCATAGTCCAGTTTTACTTTCAATGACTTTTTTGGGTGGACTCTTGTTCCATCACCGCGAATTCGCATTCTGGCCTGATCCAGAGTAATTCCTAAATGAGTTATCGTTACAGGGATGTAAATATCTTCAGCGTAGTTTTGATTTATCATTAGAAATTCAGCAGGATCGCACGTGATGTGGTACTCTCGGATTCCTTCAGTTTGCATTTTATCCTGGTACAGCCCAAGGTTGGTTCTATCACTTCCTTTACCAGTTCCGGGTGAGCCTGCTTGAAGAAAAAATAGTTCATCAAACTCAGGAACTGCACTTATACATCCTAAATAGGTATCATATTCTGTGTCATTTGTGATGGTGAATGTCACATCAATAGCATTTTCTACCTTACCTCCCGAACTGACATCAAAATTCATGAAATTATCAGAATTGTTGTGAGCGATACTATTTGTAATGATCAATTTTCCAGAACATCCCCAGTCATAACTATCACCAAAGCGGTAGCCAGTATTACAGTTTAATATCACACAGTGATCTACAAGGACGTTCGGGGAGCCGTATCCGGCTTCAATACCCTGATCACAATTCATGATAAGTGTACTGAAGACTTCAACCCAATTATTATTTGAGCATGCAATACCTTCGTGATAGAAGTCTTCAATTCTGCAATTCTCAACTCTTATTTTTGCACCATTATGATCTATTCCATCGTCTTCACCTGTTGTGAAAATACAAGCGGTAATTAATGAACTTTCGTTGGAAGGATGAACGCCAGAGAAATAAAATCCGTCATTATCATCATCATCGATAATCCCATCATTGTCAGGGATTTCTAAGACACTGGTATTGGCAATAGAAACCACAGAATTTACAAACTCGCCACCCGTATCGCATCTGGCAATGATACAATTGGTGATATTAATATATGATTCTTTGGAGCCCAGAGCTTTTCCTGGATTATCAACAAAACAGCTACCATAGATATCCAGATTCGACCTATTTGCCATAATTACAGCTTGACTGTTTGAATGGCCAAATACTTTGTTTGGATTATTCCCTCCCTGTAAGAAAAAGCAATACATGAATTGACTAGTGTCAGTAGCATTGATCAACTCTATGCCTCCCCAGTAAGAATTATTTTTTATTGACTTAAAAACAACAGCTTGCTCTTTACTGCCCTCCAGACTGATGTTGCCTTCAACCAGAATGTTCCCTGATTCAGCAATCAAAACGATACTTCCAGGGGAGGCATGCAGAGTTACTCCGTCTGGAATCAGTATATCGCCAATAATTCTGTAGACTGTATCACTAGTTAGTCTTAGGGAGGAGTCAAGTGTGCCTTCTAGTTCCAAAACAGGCAGATTTGTTCTTAATGCCACATATTGGCTCATCCCAAGTTCAGGAAGGCTGATTTCGAAAGAGTTCTGTGTATTTATTTCCAGAGACAATGTCCCCACACCATTACGAACCCTGATACTATTCTGCCCTATGTCTGCTTCAGTTGATACTAAAATGAAGCTTTGATTTACTAAGGGGTCAATCTTTCCATCCCTATAGAAGACTACACTCATTGGAAGAACAGTTGATTCTGCTTCAATCCATTGCGGACATGAGAAGCGAATGCTGTCATGGCTTAGGTTATGTGAGTATGCTCCTGATGATATAGCGTATGATAATATGAAGAAAATGACTTTTTTCACTCTCAATTTTCCTTTATATACATGAGCCTTTTTATCATGGTATCACTATTGTTAAGCTGTAATTTTACAAAATAAATTCCGGAACCAAGGGATTTTGGGCTCCAGTGAAAACTGTGTGGCCCTGCGATCAGGGAGCCTGAATAAAATGAATGGACCACTTCTCCTAATGGGTTCAGGATCGTAAGCTCTATAAAAGATGTTGAATCAAGGCTGAGGTTAATGCTTACCTGGTCGTTAAATGGATTGGGGTAGGCATTATATAGCTTAAGGAGAAAATTGTCTGGGGGCTCTTCTCCCTGATATTGTGAGTTTATCCGCCCTGGAGTACCAGAAGTCACTGATGCTTTCCAACTTTCTGCCAGTCCGTTATCAAGATATGGATTAATGAGTTCCAGACTGGCGCCACTTCCATCTGCACTCTCGGGCCATGGTTCTTCATCGTCATATCTGACAGAATCGATTAGTACGCCATATTTATCCAAAAGCCTGATCAGCTCCCCTCCGGCATTCAGGTTAAATCTAAAATCTCCAATTTTCTCAAATACATCCGGATACTCCTGAGCAAAGCTTTCTGTTTCCTTGCAAAGAACCAAATATTGCCATGCTCCCACCACAGTCTCTTCAGGGAAGATAAATGGATCATTGCCTTGATCATCTGTAAATTTCCAGTCCGACAAATCAATAACTTCATTACTCGGATTGTACAATTCGACCCAATCGCTTTGGTCTGATTCATCAATCGGATGGTAAAAAATTTCATTAATAACTATAGGATCGTGTTTGTGATTAAGTGGGGTCAGATCTGCGTATATATCGAGATACACCTCCATAGAAGGAGTTAGTAGTTGAATTGTGGAGCCCTCATCAATAGGAAAAACAAATGAGCCAATAATGATTTGCTTAGGAAACAGCAAGGATGCCATCTCCTTGTTCGAGGCAATAATTATCACCTCATTCCCCCCAAGGATAGTATTTTCAGGGAAAGGAAAAGTTTGAAAAGCATAATCACAGCGGAGAAATGAGCCAGATAAATCCAGTGAGTTATCAGATTGATTGTACAGCTCAATGAAATAATTGTCACCTTCCTGGTAAATGCGATCAATTGACAGATCACCCAGAAAGTTTTTCTGATTCCGATTGTTTATCCCTAATGAAATAGTGCGATTGTATGGGTCGTTAATTTTGATAATCCCGTTCCATGGATAGTGCAGATGGTTTGAGTTGACAAAATAGCCGGGGATCAATTCTTTAGGCAGATTGTTGACACTTAAGGTATTCCCATATACCAGGTCATTAGCTTCACCGTCGTTATGCAGCCCATCATCAAACAGTTCCAATTCTTTAAGTTCAAAATCGTCATTCCAAACTTCTGGATCGAGATCAAGAACATAATGAAAAAATACGTTTTGAGGACTCTGTGATCGTATTATTACCTCTATGTTATCTTCTACGGGGATAGCAAAACTATTAGTAATCTGAGGCTCAGAGAGAAGATTATTTGCTGGTAGATTGTAAGTGCTGAGAATAGCCTGTCGTTTGGTTAGAAAACTTTTAAGGTTGGCCATTTCAAGGAGAATTTCCTCCTGACTTACCCCTTTTTGGGGATCCTGTTTGTAGTCATTAAAAATTGCTGCAAATACAGAATCAACATGGTTTCTAAGATAGGTGAATCCTTCACCAGCAATTTCAACAACCCTTTCTTCAAATTGGGTTCTCCACTTGTCATTCTCCATCAGACGTCTGAAAATAATCTGGTTATTGAGCATTCCAAAAGTAAGTGCATCAGCTAGCCATGGTCGATATACTCCTTCCCAGGTGTTGCCGAATGCCGCATCGTTATCCCATGGAAATACATTGAAAAGCCCGGTTTCAGGATTTCGGTGCAGATACAGATTTTTAGTGAAATTGTCTAGAGAAGAAATACTGAAAGTGGAAGCAAAATGATCTATAAATGAATCAATATCAATAAGTTGTTCTATTTGGCTGAGGAATTCATTCTGATTCAGGAAAAAGAATTTGTTAAATAGTTCCTTCAGGTAATGATCACTACTCTGATTAGTAATTTTTGGTTCCCAATTGAAATGTAAATTATCATCCGATAGGATAGGTGACATATTTGCACCATGCTGCACACCCTTATAAAGTGCTCCTGGTGGCATATCATAGCGATTCAGGAAGTTTTCATCAACCTGCTCAATCGACACGAATAATCCCATAAGCTCACCATTTATTTTCACATTCACGAAATCAACCTTAGAGGCTGGCTGGCCTATGTGGTTATAGAGTTTCATTCCCAGATAGTTCCTCATGAGAGTTGGGTCTCTGTATTCAGCATTCAGATTCAGTTTCTCTACACCAAAATAATTATTATCAGAAGGGAATTTTACCTTCCAACTTTTTTTTGGCAGATCTCTGGAGCTGGCTCCTCTGAATCGAACTTCACAGCTGTAGATTAAAGTATCGTAAATGAAAGTTGCAGGATAGTATATGTCTTCAAAAGGATCCTCGTACAAAGACTCAAGGTCATCAACATCTATATTAATAGAATAGATTGGTAAAATGAGATCAGTACTACCTTCTTCTGCAGGAATTGGCCAGCAATAAATGAATAATAGCCCCGTTAAAAGTATTGATAATCTCATGAATTTGGTTCATAAAAACACTGGTAAAGATACATTTTCTCCCCTGCAATGAATTACTTTTGTTCATACATGAAATACTCATTTCAAAATACAATGGCTAAAAGGTTTCGGATTAGCATTCTGCTCATGGTTCTACTGGTACTTGTGGCAGCTTGTGGAGGAGAGTCCGGGAGATACATTTCTTTTCATGATTCCCTGGATGATACTACTTTTTTAAACGATCAGGTTATCAGTCTCAAGTCAGATCTTATCCTTGGTGCAAAGAGACAGCTGGTACAAGATGCGGAAAAGTCAGGGAACAATTTTGTGCTACTGAGTTCACAGGCTCCCTTCGGTTTAAACCTGACACTGCCCAATGTACGGATGGATGAAAGAGTGCTGGTTCAGATTAAGTACTCCGGGCCTGGCAAAGTTGTGATTGTTGCTCAACATGATGATGCTAATTACTATTACCGGAAAATGGAATCCCGTGAGTTAGCCGGGGATGAGTGGAAAGATCTCAGTCTGGAAGTAATTATTCCTCATTTGATGAAGGGCCAGGATCTGAAACTATACATTTGGAATCCGGGCCAGGAAGATGTTTTCGTAGATAATTTCTCTCTTGTTTATCAAAAAGAGCAGGTTTTTCCTGAATTTGATCCAATGGAAACACTTCACTTATATATAGATTCTCTTGATATGCTTGCCCTTCAGCGTAAAAGAGAACTGGCTTTTGAGGAAGGTATTCTGGTAACCGCAGATGACGATTATGTGAACGGATTGATGTTTTATAAGGACTCAACTCTACCTGTTGAGCTAAGACTTAAAGGTGACTGGCTTGACCATCTTGAAGGAAGAAAATGGTCTTTCAGAATCAAGGTAAAAAGCGGATATACCTGGCACCGATTATATACTTTCTCGATACATAATCCTTTGGCCAGAGATTTTATTAATGAATGGGTGGCGCATGAGCTTTACAGGGCATCAGGGAATCTGGCACCAAGATATGGCTTTGTTCCTGTGACACTGAATGGGAAAAGTCTGGGAGTTTATGCCTGGGAAGAGCATTTTGAGAAGCAATTGGTAGAAAGTATGAGTAGACGTGAAGGGCCAATTGTGAAGTTCTCTGAGGATCATTTTTGGACTGTTCAGCAAGTTCTTGCAAAGGAGAAATTTGGATTGGCATATCCTTTTCTCGAAGCCGCATATATTTCCCCTTTTAAGGAATCCAGAACCTTTGCTGATTCGGTGCTTGAGGCTCAGTTTCTTCTAGCTTCAGATCTGATGTACCAGTATCAATATGGATTGTCTCCACTAAAAGAATTATTTGATATTGAACACTTTGCTGCATTTCATGCTTTGATGGATATTACACGTGGATTCCATGGGCTTACATGGCATAATCAGAGGTTTTATTACAATCCCTTTCTGAATCTGTTGGAACCCATATTTTTCGACGGTTATACGGAGCTGGGTGTTTTTGGACGTGATCGGCCTGTTATTGCCGGATGGATTAATCTTGATGATAGGCCGAAGGGGTTTGATGATCTTAATTGGATAAGTATATATCGGGATAAAGACTTTCTCAAACTTTTTTTGGAAAAAATGGAAGAGTTTTCTGATGAGGATTGGATACGTACTTTTCTTAGTTCAAGAGAGAATACAATAAAGGTTTACGAGAAAATGATTCAGAAAGAATACCCAGACTACAAGTTCGATTCTGAATTTATATTGAATAATGCCAAGGCTGTCAAATCTGCTCTACCCGCATTCCGGGAGTACATTCAGAAAAATCCGGACTTTGCAGATTTTGATTACGAAACTGTCAGGAACAGGCCTTATGCAAGGGACTATCATCCAGATGTACTTAGCAGTTATATTAATGCCTATACACTGGATTCTACTGATGCCGGAGTCCGTATTGAAATACATAATTTTATACCACGACCAATCTCAGTAATTGCATATGGAAATAACCCCAGAAGGCAAGAATGGGGCTTGTCAAAGCCTCTGAAACTTGATGAGCTTACCAGATTTTATCCAGATATAGATACAATTGTTACAGAGAGCTCTATTCAATGGTTATTTTGTGCAGACGATAGTGCAAATCAGCTTTTTCCAGTGCAGGTTAAACCATTCAGGGCTCCGGTAGAAAGGAGTCCTTCTATTGAATTGAGAAATAGTTTTGGTCTTGAGTTGCCAGAGGGTGTCAGTCAAAATGGGAAATCTATCATTTTCAAGAAGGGAATACATCAGGTGTCTGATCCAATTATTATTCCTGATGGGTATAAGGTTGAGTTTGAGGCTGGATGCGAGCTTGATATGGTGGATCATTCCATGTTTATCAGTTATTCGTCGATATTTATGAAAGGCGATAGTGCCGATCCTGTCATTATTAAATCTTCCGATCATTCTGCCAATGGGTTTACAATTATTCAGGCCAGAGACACAAGTTATTTAAATCATGTAACATTTGAAGGTCTCAATACTTTGAACTATGAAGGGTGGAGTCTCACAGGTGCGGTTAGTTTTTATGAATCACATGTAGTAATCGATTCATCTGAGTTTATCCAAAACCAATGTGAGGATGCGCTTAATATTATACGCTCCCATTTCAAAGTGAGACAGACAGTTTTTCAAAATACATTCGCTGATGCCTTTGATTCTGATTTTTGTACCGGAATTGTCAGTGGTGTGAGTTTTTTTGAGATTGGAAATGATGCAATTGACTTTTCGGGGTCAAAAGTCGAAATTACAGATTGTAATATATTTGGGGCAGGGGATAAAGGAGTTAGTTGTGGAGAGAATTCTGAGCTCGAGGTTTCAAATACCTCAGTTAATGGGGCTAATATTGGTTTTGCTTCAAAGGATTTATCCTCCTTAACTCTGATCGATTGTGTTGGTGTAAATCTGAATTATGGACTGGTTGCCTTCCAGAAAAAGCCGGAGTTTGGGCCTGCTTCTATTTGGACCAGAAGGTTTAAGGCTACATCAGTCACTACTTTACATCTAGTTGAAAGAGCTTCTGTTTTGAAGCTAAATGCCAGCCTGATTAAAGGGCAGGAAGAATCTGTTGCTATTCGTTTTTATTAGGCATAAAAATTATTACTAATTTCGCATGTTTTACTCATACAATTAAGCTATGCAAACTGACAAATGGGGAATGTTTCAAAAGTTTCTGATCGCAGAGAACGCTAACATTTCTATTTCTGACTTTTTTATCAATGCTGTTATCCTGATTATTCTGGGTCTTCTTTTGGAACTCACTTATAGAAAATGCGGTACATCCCTGTCTAACCGTAAGGGTTTTGGGTCGAGCTTTATTCTGCTGGCTTTTACCACTATGCTTATTATTTTGACTGTAAAATCAAGTTTTGCCTTGTCATTAGGATTAATTGGAGCCTTGTCTATTGTTCGTTTCAGGGCAGCTATTAAAGAGCCAGAGGAATTGATTTATCTTTTTATTGCGATTTCAATTGGATTGGTTCTGGGGGCAGACCAGCGAGTTATTACCATACTTGGTTTTGTTGTTATCATGGTTATTGTGTGGGTGCGGTTCTTAACAAGAAAGCCCCTTTCTCACCAAAACCTTTTTCTAACAATTGAGGCGGCTGAGGAAGGCAAGTTGGAGCTGTCTATTCTTATAAAGGTGGTTGGTAAACATTTCTCTGCTGCTGAATTGAAGCGATATGATGAATCTCCAAGGGGGCTTGAAGTTTCCTTCCTGATTGAAGCAAAGAATCCTGAGAAGCTTCAGGCTTTTCATGATGAAATTAAAGAGTTATACAGCGGGGTTCATATTAGTTTTCTGGAAAATATTTCTGTTTAATTATTGTGTCTCAGGAAGGGCGACATAGTGAATTCAGGTTTGAGCGAAAGTTTCTTACTAGTCAGTTGAGTTTTTTTTCTCTCGAACAATTAGTTAAGAGACATCCAGCTTGTTTCAGGGAGATATTTCAGTTAAGAAAGGTTAATAATATTTATTTTGACACACCCACTCTGGACTTTTTTTCTGATAATATAGCAGGAAAGAGTGATCGGCAAAAGGTCAGAATCAGATGGTATGGTGATGATATTGATAGGATTACAAAGCCTGTTTTAGAATTCAAGATAAAGGCTGGATTGGTTGGAAGAAAAAGTTCCTATTTGCTGCCAGACTTTATCCTTCCAAATATTATTCCAGCCGGTTTCTTTGTAGATTTATTTAGGAGGAGTGATCTTCCGGGGCATGTTCTTGAAATTCTTTTGCAACTTGAACCTGTATTATTGAATTATTATGAGCGGAAATACTACTTGTCATTTGATGGAAATTTTAGATTTACGCTTGATAGTAAAATGAACTTCTATGATTTCAAATCCAGACAGAGGGGTATGAGGCATAGTTTTCCTGACCGTTCTAACAGGGTATTAGAATTAAAGTATGATGATAAGTTGGATGAAAGAGCTTCCTGGATAGTTAATCAATTACCTATCAGGGTTTCTAAGAGTTCTAAATATGTATCTGGTGTATACAGATTCCGTTACGATCTCACAGTTTAGACATCGACAGGGCCAGCATACTGGGTTACATCTTCACCGGTAATGTCATTACCACATAGAATAACTAATCTTTCCATGACGTTTCTGAACTCCCTGATATTTCCTGTCCAGCTGAGCCTCTGTAAGGCTTCAATGGCGTCTTGAGTGATACCTTTTTCAGGTAATCCCATTTCGTCACAAATCTGGCGAATAAAATGATCGGCCAGTAAAGGGATATCTTCCGTTCGGTTTTTTAACGATGGAACCTGTATCAGTATTACGCTAAGCCGGTGGTATAAGTCTTCGCGGAATCTATTCCGGGCGATTTCATCCAACAGGTTCTTATTGGTTGCAGTAACAATGCGTACATTCACTGTAATATCTTTATCACCACCAACACGAGTAATTTTGTTTTCCTGAAGAGCTCTCAAAACCTTTGCTTGAGCTGAAAGGCTCATGTCGCCAATTTCATCTAGAAACAAAGTACCATTGTGAGCCAATTCAAATTTACCTTTTCGCTGTTTGATAGCTGATGTAAAGGAACCCTTCTCGTGGCCAAATAGCTCACTTTCAATGAGCTCACTAGGAATGGCAGCGCAATTTACTTCAATAAAAGGCATATGTGAACGATTGCTTTTTTCATGAAGTTGTCTGGCCACCAGCTCTTTGCCAGTGCCATTACCACCTGTTATAAGTACTCTTGCATCTGTGGGAGCTACCCTGTCAATCATAGCTTTGACTTTTCCCATGGTATCGCTATCACCAATCATCTGATACTTCTTGCTTACCTTTTTTTTCAGAGCCCGGGTTTCAGTGATTAAACTGCTTTTGTCACCAGCATTACGGATTGTGATTAGTAAACGGTTTAGGTCAAGTGGTTTTTCAATAAAATCGTATGCTCCTTTTTTGATGGCTTCAACTGCAGTGTCAACAGTACCGTGCCCGGTAATCATAATAATCTGTGTATCGTATTGTTCCTCAATGATTTTCTCCAGAACTTCAAGTCCATCCATTTGAGGCATCTTGATATCACACAAAATGATATCGTAACTCTTGGTTTTCAATAGCTCAAGTCCGGAAATCCCGTCTTCAGCTAAATCTACTTCATGCTTCTCGTATTCCAGAACCTCTTTTAGAGTATTTCTGATAGGACGTTCATCATCAATAACCAGAATAGAAGACATAGTTTTGCTTTTCTTTTGCGTTCATCAATTTTTATACCGAATCCACTTCCAGAGTTCTTTGTAAGTAACTTTCTTCCCATACATCAGGATTCCAGTTCGGTAGATCTTGGCTGCCAGCCAAATAGATCCAAGGAAGAATAGCACTAAAAGTGAACCCGAAACCCCTAATTGCCATATAGGAACCCCAAAAGGTATTCTGGCCATCATAATGATTGGCGATGTCAATGGAATCATAGAGAACCAGAAGGCCAATGGAGCATGAGGTGCCTGCATGACATTCATCATGACGATTATTCCCAGGATTAAGGGAATAGTTATTGGTAGCATAAACTGCTGTGTATCTGTCTCGTTGTCAACAGCTGAACCAATTGCCGCAAATAATGAAGCATACAGCAAATAACCCCCAAGGAAGTAAAACAGAAACGATCCGACCAGAAGTCCGATGTTAATATTTTTAAGTTTCTCTGAAATATCTTCAAGTATCTGTTCAAGCTCAGATATGTTTATTTCCTGAACAGGACTTGCGGTTTTATTCTCCATTACAGACTGAATCGTTTCCTGAGTTGATCTATCTGATTTCCCTTCAATAAGTAAGTTAGTTCCGGCAAACAGTACAAATGTCAGGATAACCCAAAGGATAAACTGGGTGAGTCCAACCATCGCAACTCCTATGACTTTTCCCATCATTAATTGAAATGGTTTCACAGAAGAAATGATAACTTCCACAATTCTATTGCTCTTTTCTTCCATCACGCCACGCATTACCTGTGCGCCATACATGAAAATGAACATATAAATGAGAAAACCGGCAATATATCCTATTACAGAAGCCAGACCGGCCGAACTGGCCTTTTCTTCCCCTGAGCTGTTCCATTGCAAGGTTTCAACGTTTATGTTGGTGTCGATTCTGTCCAAAATATCCAAAGGAACACTTTCACTGGCAAGCTTCATTTTTTCCAGAACGGAATTTAATTCTCTTGAGATGTGAGAATTAACTCCCATAGTAGTTTGTTTATCAGAATATAGCTGTACTCTTTCTACAGAAAGGATATTTGTTGGGATATAGAGGATCGCGTAGTAGCCAGACTTGCTGAAGTTTTCTTTTAAAGACTCAAAAGAACTATTTTCAAAATACTCGAAAGTCAGATGCTCCTGATTGCTGATAGATCCATCCAGTATATTTGTTTCATCTATAACCGCTATGATTTTGTCTTCATTGTCGCCCATAGTGGCCAGATATCCTGGAATAATCATCATGCCCGCAAAGAGGACAGGAGCCAGGATGGTCATAATAATAAAAGACTTCTTCTTAACTCTGGATAAATATTCCCTTTGTATGATTAGTTTTATTTTATTCATCTCACTTCTGTTTTGTTTGTTCAACTACACGAATAAAGATGTCATTCATACTGGGTACTACCTCGGAAAATGAGATAATATCCACAATGGGATTAACTTTTTCAAGTATTTCCCGGGTTGAGGATCCGTTGTGACGTTTTATAAAAACCTTTCTTACATTGCCAGTTGTGGGTTCTTCAGTTATCTCGGCCAATCCTCGTAAGAGCGATGAAACTTCCAGTATTTCGCCCCTGAAGTTCATCTGGTATGTATCTGACTTGAATTGATTCTTAATATCATGAATTGATCCCTGAAGGATTGTTTTTCCTAGATCAATAAGAGCAATGTGATCACAGAGCTCTTCAACTGATGACATGTTGTGTGTGGAGAAGACAACTGTGGAGCCTTTTTCACGCAAGTCGAGAATCTCCCTCTTAATCAGATTGGCGTTGATTGGGTCAAAACCAGAGAACGGTTCGTCAAAGATCAGCAATTGTGGTTCATGTAATACGGTTGTAATGAATTGAATCTTTTGTTGCATTCCCTTCGACAACTCTTCGACTTTCTTATCCCACCATGGCTGTATTTCAAACTTCTCGAACCAGTATTTAAGCTTTTTTAAAGCATCTTGTTTTGAGACACCTTTTAGCTGTACTAAGTACAAAGCTTGCTCACCAACTTTCATCTTTTTGTACAGCCCACGTTCCTCAGGTAAATACCCGATCCGATGTACGTCCTCTAGCTTAAGCGGTCTGCCATTCAGGATTACCTGCCCGGTGTCGGGTGCAGTAATCTGATTAATAATTCTGATAAGAGTTGTTTTCCCGGCTCCGTTAGGTCCGAGTAATCCAAAAATGCTTTTCTCCGGAACGGAGATGCTAACATCATCAAGAGCCAGATGATTTGAGAATTGTTTTTCTATGTTATTGGCCTGTAAAAAATCCATGAATTTTTTATCTCAGTTTATTTATTCAAACATATCACGCATCCTTTTGAAGAAAGTTTTTTCTGCGTTTGAAGGATCTGGTGCAAAGTTGTCAGATTTATTAAGTTCTTCCATTATTTTCTTTTCTTCGCGATTCAGATTTTTCGGAACCCAAACATTGATTTTAACTAGTAGATCTCCCTTGCCATACCCATTAACATCAGGAATGCCTTTTCCTCTCAAGCGTAATACTTTTCCTGGTTGAGTACCGGCTGCTACTTTCACTTTTACTTTTCCATCGAGGGTTGGGATTTCAACTGTACCTCCCAGGCTTGCTTCAGGAAATGAAATAAAAAGATTATACAGGAGATCTGTCCCATCTCTGACAAGATCAGGATGTTCCTGTTCTTCAATTACAACTAGTAAGTCACCATTCATACCACCTCGGCGAGCAGCATTTCCTTTTCCGGAAACGCTTAATTGCATGCCCTCAGTTACGCCAGCCGGAATGTTCAATGGAATAACTTCTTCTCCTTTTACAACTCCTTCGCCATAGCATTCCGTGCATTTCTGAGTAATGATTTTACCTTCACCATTGCAGCTGGGACAAACACCTGTGGTTTGCATCTGTCCGAGAAACGTATGACTAATCCGGGTTACCTGACCTGATCCATTGCAGGTTGAACAGCTGGAATATGATGAACCATTAGCTGCACCAGAGCCGTTACATGAATTACAGCCAACATATTTTTTAACCTTGATTTTCTTTTCTGTTCCTTTTGCGATCTCATCCAAACTCAGTTTTACTCTGACACGGATATTAGAACCTCGGTTAACTCTTCTGCCTCCTCTTGATCTGGATGAGCCACCAAATCCACCAAATCCACCAAAAATATCTCCGAAGTGTGAGAAGATATCCTCGATATTCATTCCTTCTCCTCCAAAGCCTGCTCCTGAACCACCTAATCCTGCATGTCCATATTGGTCGTACCTGGCTTTCTTATCAGCATTGGATAAGATTTGGTACGCTTCTGCAGCTTCTTTAAAATTTTCCTCTGCTTCTGAATCACCTGGATTTTTATCCGGATGAAATTTCAGAGCTTGTTTGCGGTAGGCTTTTTTAATTTCTTCGGCAGTGGCACTTTTATCAACCCCAAGAACCTGGTAATAATCTCTTTTTCCCATAAAAATTGTTCATGCAGAATTCCTGCAATTTATTCTCCAATAACCACTTTGGCAAATCGTATCACTTTGTCGTGTAGATAGTATCCCTTCTCAATAACATCCACTACTTTCCCTTTCATATCTTTTGAAGGAGCAGGTATTTTAGTAATAGCCTCATGGAGGTCTGTGTCAAACTCCAGCTGATAAGCTTCAATTTCTTTGACGCCATTCTGTTGAATGAATTCCTGGAATTTATTGAAAATCAGGTCTATTCCTGTTTTTACAGCATCCAGGTCTTTCGCTTCCTGAACTGCGTTTACAGCCCGGTCAAGGTTGTCCAGAACCGGAAGAATATTCAATAATACCTTTTCTCCACCGGTTTTGGTTAGTTCCATTTTCTCTTTTAGAGTCCTTTTTCGGTAATTATCATACTCGGCAGATAAACGGAGATATTTGTCATGCAAATCAGCCAGCTTTTGATTGTTTTCTTCCAACTGCTTTTTTATCTTGGTATCTGGGCTGGTATTTCTCTTTGATGCAGTCTTTTTCTTTTTTGTTGTCTTACTCTTGTTATTATTCATTTCTTCCATTGCAGCATTGATAGATTGTGTCTGTCGGGCAATATCAAAATGTTTGCCAATTATATGGTTCAGACAATTTGACAGCCTTTTTGAAAATGTTAGATTCTTTTAATTTTCCCGCCAATATTGTTCAATCTCTCATCAATATTCTGGTATCCCCGATCAATTTGTTCTACATTGTGAATAATGCTGGTTCCTTCTGCACTCAGCGCTGCAATGAGCAGAGCTACTCCGGCGCGGATATCAGGTGAACTCATAGTTGTTGCTCTCAAAGGCCACTTATGATCTAATCCAATTACTGTTGCTCTATGAGGGTCGCAGAGAATAATCTGGGCTCCCATATCAATAAGCTTATCCACAAAAAATAATCGACTTTCAAACATTTTTTGATGAATAAGTACCGAGCCTTTGGCCTGAGTTGCAACAACAAGAAAAACAGAAAGTAGATCTGGTGTCAGTCCTGGCCAGGGGGCATCCGCAATAGTCAAAATCGACCCATCCATAAAAGGATTTATTTGATAATGGTCTTGGGCAGGGATAATCAGATCATCATTTTCCTGAAGAATCTCAATCCCCAGGCGTTCAAATGATTTTGGTATGATTCCCAGATTCTCAATAGAAACATCAGGAATTGTAATTGCTGATCCGGTCATAGCTGCGAGACCGATGAAGCTTCCAACTTCAATCATATCAGGTAAAATCGTATGGATTGTGCCTCCAAGAGAATCAACTCCTTCAATATACAGACGATTTGAGCCAACACCTGAAATTTTTGCTCCCATCGATAAAAGCATTTTGCATAGTTGTTGAACATATGGCTCACAAGCAGCATTATAAAGAGTTGTTGTGCCTGGTGTTAAGCAGGCCGCCATCAACAGACTGGCAGTACCTGTAACAGAGGCCTCTTCAAGAAGGATATAACTACCCTTCATGCGTTTTGCTTCAATTTCGTAAAGGGAATCTTCTAGCTTATAAACTACCTTTGCTCCTAGTTGTATGAATCCATTAAAATGTGTATCCAACCTTCTTCTTCCTATTTTATCTCCACCGGGTTGAGGCATTATGGCTTTTCCAAAACGAGATAATAATGGGCCAATTATCATAATTGATCCACGAAGTCTGGTAGCTTGCTGCTTAATTTCCGGCGAATTGAGATGGTCAACATGTATTTCATCAGCACGAAATGACCAGCAGCCTTTGCTTAATTGTTTTGTTTTGACACCCAGTTGCTTAAGGAGCTTGATAAGATTCAAAACATCACGGATTTCAGGGATGTTATGAATAATTATTTCCTCAGAACTCAAAAGTGTTGCAGAAATGATTTGAAGTGCTTCATTCTTTGCGCCTTGAGGATATAAAGTGCCCTCCAGTTTATGACCACCACGAATTTCAAAAATTGCCATTAGATTATTGTTTTTAGCATAGTTCGAAATTATAAAAAAAGGCTGCCCTAAAAGAGCAGCCTGCGATATAATGAGAAATTCCTATCGGTAGTTTTTATGATACTTACCCTTTTTTCTTTTGCTATATGAAGTCTGTTGTTTGATTGGCTCCTTGTGTTCATAAAGAACTGTGCCCTCTTTAACCTGCAGTTTTTTTCCAGACAAATTCTCAACAGCTTTAAAGATCACTAAATCAGGAACAGTATCTTTATTCCATGTGATGTAAGAAAGTTTCATGTGATTGGCGATGAATTTGACAAATAAATCCTTTTGTTCGCCGTCCTCCATTGCAATCGCCTTCTCTGCCATTAATTCAACTATTTTTCCGTAATGCATATATTTGATATCCCGATTCGGGTAAGGTAATGGTTTAGGTTTAGCACTAACCTTATCCAAAGAGGGTGGTTCAAACGTTGTGTCTATATTCATCTTGAAATTTGAAATGATGTGAAGGTGATCCCATAATTTATGCTTGAAATCTCTGTTATCTTTCAGATTAGGATGCATGCTTCCCATAACATGAATAATTGTCTCGGCAGCTTTCTTGCGTTCGTCTTTATCTTCTATACTGATAGCATGATTAACCATCTTCTGAACATTTCTGCCATATTCAGGTAAAACTAACTTTTCTCTCTGAGTATTATAATCCATAAAATAAAAATTGAATACCCCGATCAATCAACGGAGTTTTTGAAAAAAAGACTAACCGGCTTCTGATATAATGTGCAAATATAGTTCTTTTAGTCAAATAATCAGGACTTAAGAATCTTAAGTCGGGCAAATTTCAGGAGGAGTTGCTTTTGTCCGGCAGTTTTAAAGAAAACAGTTGCCTTTCTATTTGGTGAATTGCCTTCAATCTGAAGAACTTTTCCTTTTCCGAATCGTGCATGGGCTACCGACATTCCTGTCTGTATTTCACCTGGATCATCTGCAATAAAAACATTACCAGTAGTGGGTTTTTCTGAGGCTTCTTTTACTCTCACCAGATTCCGGCTCGGACGCAGGGGTGCTGATCTTGTAGAAGCTACGGGTCTGTTAAAAGATTTTTTGCCCTGCTTTTCACTCTGGCCAAACTGAAAAGTTTCTGACAGTTCGATAAACTGACTATTAATTTCCTGAATAAAGCGACTCCTTCTTGAACTTACAAGATTTCCCCAGCGGAATCGCGTTTGGGCATAGCTAATTGTGATTTGTTTCTTGGCTCTGGTAAGTGCAACGTAGAACAATCTCCGTTCTTCCTCCAATTCTTTTGCAGACCCTGATGAAAACGGTGAAGGAAAAAGTTCTTCTTCCATCCCTGCGATATATATGTGGGGGAATTCCAGCCCTTTGGCAGCATGGATTGTCATAAGAAAAACTTTTGGCGAGTCATCCTTTTGCTTAGTGTCCTGGTCAGTGAGAAGAGCAATATTCTCTATATATACAGAAAGGCTGATCACTTCATCAGGATTGTTATCTTTCTCGGTTTCAGAAAATTCACGAATTCCGTTGAGAAGCTCCTGAAGGTTCTCATATTTGCTGAGTGATTCAGGTGTCTTTTCATAGGCAAATTCTTTAAGTATGCCAGTTTTTGATAATATATCCAGGCCCAGATCATATGCATCCTCTGTGAGTTGACGTTGAATGAAGCTTTCAATAAGAATTCTGAATCCTTCCAGTTTGGTGAGGGCTCCTTTGTTAAAGACCGAAACATATTTATCTGGTTTCTGAAGAATTTCCCAAATGGATACATCAGCTTTATAAGCCGCAGCAGTTAGTCTGTCCAGACTGGTTTTCCCTATCCCTCGTGCTGGATAATTGATAACCCGCTTGAGGGCTTCATCATCCTTAGGGTTAAAAGCCAGTTTAAAATAGGACAGTGCATCCTTAATTTC
This sequence comes from Bacteroidota bacterium, assembly GCA_034658635.1. GTDB lineage: Bacteria > Bacteroidota > Bacteroidia > Bacteroidales > UBA12481 > JABHCC01. The sequence goes on from JAYEFL010000361.1 coordinate 17,788, forward strand.
TTTTCGTTGATAGAAGGATATACTGCCAAAAACCCGATAAGGGATGTTGTGTTTTCTACAAGCTTCTTCAAGAATCCTTGATTGTGCATTGGTTCGATACAAAATCGCAAAGGCATCATAATCAAGATGAAACCTGTGTTTAGCATCCAAAATACCACTGGCAATCAGAAAACCTTCCTCCTGATCTGACATAGCTTCCAGAACTTTCAATTTTTCACCTGCTTCCTGCTTTGACCATACTTCCTTGGGGATGCGGCTTTGATTTTTTGAAATCAGGCTGTTAGCAGCATTAACAATGGTCTGGGTTGAACGATAGTTTTGTTCCAGTTTATAGATTTGGAATTCAGGATAGTCATTTCTGAAATTCAGGATATTCTCAATTTTAGCTCCCCTAAATGAATAGATCGACTGAGAATCATCTCCTACCACACAAATATTCCGATGCTCTGAGGCTAGCTTTTTTATGATTACATATTGGGCAAAATTAGTGTCCTGATATTCATCTACCAGTACGTATTGAAAAAAACTCTGGTATTTTTTCAGGATATCCGGATGATCACGAAAAAGAATACTTATTTGTACCAGCAGATCATCGAAATCCATAGCCCCGGCCTTTTTACACCTTAAGGAATAGGATCGGTAAATGTCTCCGATAGAAGGTCTTCTAGCCGATGCATCCTGGCTTTGTATCTCTCCGGAAACTGCATATTGATCTGCAGAGATCAGATTGTTTTTGGCAGAGGATATCCTTCGAAGCATATCATTAGGCTTATATATCTGGTCGTCAAGTTTTAAATCCCGAATGATAGTTTTAATAAGACTTTTTGAGTCATCAGAATCGTAAATGGTGAAATTGGAGGGATACCCAATTGCCTCTGCCTCTCTTCTGAGAATCCGGGCAAACAAGGAATGGAAAGTTCCCATCCATAAGTAGCGTGTGGTGCCTTCATCTGTTAATTTTACAATTCTTTCCTTCATTTCCCTGGCTGCTTTGTTAGTAAAGGTCAGAGCCATGATCTTATTAGCAGGAATTCCTTGCGACAGTAAATATGCAATCCTGTAAGTTAAAACCCGGGTTTTACCCGACCCGGCACCTGCAATTACTAATGAAGGCCCGTTAATGTTTTTAACGGCTTGTTGCTGTACCTCGTTTAATTCTGATAAAAAATCCATCACAATTTCGTCTTCTGTATAATCTATCTTAAAATAATGCGTTTTCAAATGGATGAGCTCCAACTATATCGAGCCAAATATAAGATCAAAAATATGTGCAAAAATAATCATTTTGATGGCGAATGCCTTATGTCTTTCACAGAGATTCTTGAATAATTACTAATATTGTAGCTGATAGTTTAACAAAGTTGTCAATCCGGATGAAACAAACATTTTCAAGACTTATGAACCGATTTGGTATCTTGGTTCTTTTACTGACATTGATTCCCCAACTTCATGCCCAGGAAGGTGATTTTACTGTGCAGATCCGATTGCCCATCGGAGATACTATTTTTATCTGTCCTGAGAGAGAGCAAATATTTATGGCAGACGGACAAAATGAGGATGGAAGTGCATTTGATCCCAACCAGGTTACTTTTACCTGGGATTTTGGCTATGATGGTTTTAGTCAAAACGGAAACACTGTTACTTTCAAATATCCGGTGGGTGGCCATTATACTTTGCGACTATATGCTTCGAACTTAAACGGGGTTGCTGCTCAAAATGTTCCATCTTTAGAGGTTTTTGTTGCTATTCCTCCTTTGTTCACTGGCACGAGGTCAGATAATTCTTCAATTTGTTCAGGAAATCCCATTACACTTACAGGTTTTGTAACTCCGATTTCATGGGATGAGGAGGAGTTCCCTTTTGTCAATACGTATCTTGCTTCTGATTATGTATGGTCCGGGTCAAATATCGTTTCTGACCGTCATGGCGTAGCGCGTACTGAACCTCCCCTGAACGAGGGTCACATGGATTATATTTTTCGTATTCAGGATGACTTTGGTTGTTTTCATGATACAACTCTTACTCTTTATGGTTTATATGCTGAATACTCAATTGATCCCCTTACCGGAGAGGCGCCTCTGGATTTGACATTTTCTGTAGATTCCTCCAGTAATGGTGGAAATGAATCAAGTATTACTTACATATGGGAATCCTATGAGAGGACTTTGGATACTTCAAATCTGTTAGTTGCCACAGCTGAGCTATTTACTTTTGAGCGTCCTGGAGAATATATCACCAGAATGATAGCTTCTTATGATCAGTGCACGTATAGGTTTGATTATGATGAGTTTGTGCACGTTGATTCTTCATTGTTAGAGATTCCCAATGTGTTCACTCCAAACGAAGATGGTGCTAATGATTATTTCCAGGTAAAATCCATTTCATTACAATCTTTCTATGGTAAAGTTTTTAACCGTTGGGGAAAGCTCGTGTTCGAATGGGATGATTGGAAAACACCGGAGGCAGGATGGAATGGAAAGAATTTGGGTACAGGAGCTGATTTGCCATCGGGCACTTATTATTATGTGATTGAAGCCCGGGGCTGGGATTGGGACTATGAGACAGATGAATTCAAACAATATAAGGATAAGATTTATACTGGATTTGTAACTCTTCTTCGTTGACAGCATAAAAAAACTTCGAAAAAAAAAGGGCTGCCAAATCAAGGAGCCCTTCTTTGAATTCATATATTATTCTTATTCTTCTTCCTGTTCTGATTCGTAATTAGTGATCAGAGTATCCTGGATGTCTGGAGGACATAGGGCATAGTCGGCAAATTTCATTGAATATGTAGCCCGGCCATTTGTTAATGAACTTAATGCCGTTGAATATTTATTCATTTCAGAAAGCGGAACTCTGGCTTTAAGAACTTCATAACGTCCTTCTGAACTCATCCCCTGAATAATTGCTCGACGCCCCTGGAGATCACTCATAACATCACCCATTCTGTCTGCTGGCACCATTACTTCAACAAGATTAATTGGCTCCAGTATTTTCGGACCAGCTTTCTTGAACGCATCAGCAAAGGCCTTGGCTCCTGCCAGTTTAAATGAGATTTCATTTGAGTCAACCTGATGCATTTTGCCATCGTAAATATAGACCCGGATGTCACGGGCATAAGAGCCTGTTAAAGGGCCATTTTCCAGTTTCTCCATCAGTCCTTTTAGTATCGCCGGCAGAAACCTTAAATCAATCGAACCACCAACGATGCAGTTGTAGAATACTAATTTACCACCCCAGGGAAGAATATGTTCTTCTTTGCCCCTGAGGTTAAGTACCATGTCTTTTCCATTAAACTTGAAGTTTTTCCTCTCAGGTGCTTTTTCATCATGGGGTTCAATGATCATGTGAACCTCACCAAACTGTCCGGATCCACCTGATTGTTTCTTATGCCTGTAGCTAGCCTGGGCTGCACGGGTAATAGTTTCACGATAAGGGATTTTTGGTGACAGATATTCGGTTTCAATCTTGTACTGATTGAGCAAAATCCAGGATATGATGCTGAGATGGTACTCTCCCTGTCCGCTGAGAATTATTTGCTTGAGCTCTCTGGAGTATTCAATGAGAAGGGAAGGATCTTCCTGATGAAGACGTGTTAGCATTTCGCCTAATTTCTCATCGTCAGATTCATCTTTAGCTTTTATGGCAGCCCGATACTTTGGTTCAGGCATTTCAAGAGGTACAAAAGGTGATGGTAAATCTTTTTCACCCAAAGTATGAAATACCTTGGTGTCTTTAAGTTTTACAGCAGCAGCAATATCGCCAGCATGCAATGTGCTTACTTTTTCACGATTCTTGCCTGCTACCACGAAAATTTGTGAAAGTCGTTCTTTTGATCCATGAGAATGATTGATCAGATCAGCTCCTTCATTTAGTGTTCCTGAAATAACCTTAAAGAAACTTACTTCGCCCAGATGTGGTTCCGTAAAGTTCTTAAAAACAAAAATGGAAGTCTTCCCTTCCGGGTCAACCATCACTTTGTCGCCACTCTCGTTTACTAAGCCAGGCATCTCTGTTGGGGCTGGTACTGCATTGATGATAAACTCCATCAATCTTTGAGTTCCTTGTGCATGTATTGCAGATACACAGAAAATTGGGAATAGTCCTCTTTCTTTCAAACCCTTCTTCAGGCCTATTCTGATTTCATCAACTGTCAGAGTATCATTTTCAAAAAACGTTTCCATCAAATCCTCATCCACTTCAGCGACTGCTTCAATCAAGGATATATGGTATTTCTCAACCTTGTCTTTTTCAGAGTCAGGGATTGGCATTTCTTCTGGTGTTCCACCACCAATAGGGAATTTGTATGCAACTTTTTTGATTATATCTACAACAGTATCAAAGCCTTCGCCCTCATTGACAGGATATTGAGCAACAACTGCTTTGCTTCCAAAAGCTTCTTTAGCTGACTCAACCACTTTGTCGAAATTTGACTTTTCAGTATCTAAGTGGTTTGCTACCAGTACAACAGGCTTGTTGAACTTTTCAGTATATCTCATGAAAGTTTCGGTGCCTACCTCGACTCCATTCTGAGCATTAATCAAAACCAGGCCTAAATCACCCGCATTCATAGCAGAAACTGCTGCACCAACAAAATCATCAGAACCTGGTGTGTCGATAAAATTTAGTTTGTGATCCTTAAATTCGGTATAAAGTATTGTGGAGTAAACCGAACTTCCTCTTTCGTGCTCGATCTGGTGATAATCTGACACAGTGTTTTTACTGTCAATATCACCACGCCTGCTAATGATTCCTCCGTCTGATAAAAAGGATTCAGCCAGGGTTGTTTTTCCTGAACCTGAATTTCCGAGCAATACGATATTCCGGATTTGTTTGGTCTGATAAACTTTCATTTTCGTCCGTTGTTTAACATGAATTATTGAATAATGGCTAGCTAGCTATATACTAATTTTGGATTGCAAAGCTAATATTATTTTCAGAAGAAGCAACAGTTTGAGATTGAATGTAAGGGGGATATAGCCTGACTATTATTGAGAATTATTTTCGTTTGAACTTAGGTTTGTAAAATATGAAATAAGCTATAATCAGAACCATGATGATGCTTATCCAGATCATCCAGTTGTTTTTTGATTTTAGGGGAAGATAATCATTCACTCCACTCAATTGGTAATTTGCCCAAAGACCCGGGCGACTTTCAGAGGATTTTGCATGGCTGAGATATTCTAGCTTTGATGTTCTCAGTGCTTCAGCTAATTTGGCGTCATTGGACAGTTCTCTGTAAAATCCTTCCATAATCTTAACTGAAGGTGTGTCGAATGCCGGCCACAGGCTCATGATTAATTCAGGTGTGCCAGCATAATGAAATCCACGTGTCAGGCTCATGATTCCTTCTCCTTCCTGTATCTCGCCGCTACCTGTTTCACAAGCACTTAGGATTACCATTCTTGAATTGATTGTCATATTCAATACTTCATACAGATGCAATTCAGTATCAGTATTTGTCTGATGGAAAAGAATTCTGTTATTCATCGGATTCCCTGAGGAAAGAATTCCATGAGTTGCAAGATGTATGATATCTGACTTTGTAATTTCTTTCTGAAAAGCTTTTTTAGTAGCTTTTTTTCCGATGTACTTTATAACTCTGGTATATTTGGAAATCTTATTTATTTCTTGCTTGCTGCCAGATAAAGCACTTAGCTCTATCTCTTTCCCTTTGTAGGGATCGGTAGAGAAGGGGGCAAAGGCTTTAACTCCAACTGCTCGTGTGTGATTTGAATGTCGTGCCACAATGAATTGTTCTATTGAATTCATAAAACTGATAGTAAATGACTTTATCAATAATGGCAACTCGTTATAATGCTTTCTTGTGGGGATTAATGAATCGGTGACAAAGGTGTCAAAAGGCAAATAGCCAATTGGCCCGTCAGGGATAATTATCAGTTGTTTGTCAGTAATCAAATCTTCGACTGGTTTTAGTAAGAGTTCCCAAAAACCAAACCCAATATGAATAAACTGGCTGAATCCTACGCCTGAGCTCATGTGCATATGAGAAAGGTACTGTTTTATATTATCCCTGAAATTGTCAGGAACGAGCATGGTTCTAACCTTAATGTGATCAGTGGAGATGGCAAGGATAATCAGTGCCTCTTCAGAAAGAGTATAATCGATTAGAACCTCATCTGGTTTAAGGGCTGACTGGATTTCCTCAATTGAAATAGTATCAGGTACTTGAACATATTTTGAATATGCTGGATAATCCTTTTCAATTATCTCAGATAACTTTTGTATATGATTATTGGTTTGAACTATTTCCGTAGTAAGGTATGATAATTGACTTAGATCAGGTTGATCCTTTCTTTCTTCTGAATAGAATTGTTGACTTAGAGATGACTTTTGGCCTTTTAAACTGTCATCCTTGAAAATGATTCCGGGTTCTATGTTAAGAGAGCTTCTTGCCTTCAGTACTCTTTGGTATTCATTGAAGACTGCTGCTTTTGACTGCTGGGCAAAACTTATGACGGTACTGAGATTCTCCCGAGTATTGTGCTGGCGAAAAAGTTCAGCAGCTGCCTCTAAAGCCAGGAAGTAGTATGCGCGGCTATTTTTGACATTCAGAGTCTTTGTTTCAAAACTCAACATATATCTTTGCTCGTTAAATTGTTTAACAGATATTCTCAGAGCTTCCACAGCAAGTTTTAGATAATCATAATTATTTTGGTTTTTAGCAAGTTCAAAAAGTGCACTCCCTTTGTTTCCGATAATTATGGGAAGAAATGGGTCAAATGTCACAGGATCAGGATTGTATGATAGTTCTTTTACAGACTCTTTAGGGTACAAAAGTTTTATAGCTCCCTTGAAATAGTGCAGAGCAGAATCTGGATTGTTTAGGTGTCCAAAAATAGCTCCCAGATTACTGTAGTAAAGTGCTTTCTGCTTGAATTGCACATCACTGGTTGAATCAATTGCTTTTCGCATATAATACATTACACTATCAAACCGGCTCATTGAGTTATAAGTTGCGCTCAGGTTGTTATATGCTATATGAATATTTCCAGTGCTACGATTGTTTTCCTTAATCTGAAGGGAAATGAGGAAACTATTTACTGATTTTTCGAAATTACCGTGTAAACGCCAATACACACCCATTTCATTATATGCATGTGCAGTTTTTTCATAGTTGGAAATACTCTGGTAATATTGCAAAGCCTTGTTTATATCCAGAAGTATTTGAGGATTATCCGGGTTGACTTCCAAACTGGCTTTTGCCTTTACCAACCAAACCCCGCAATTTGCTCCTATCCGTCCGAGCTTATTATTTATATTTTCTGCTTCTCTGAAGCTTAAGACTGCCTCAGTGTAATCCATCATTCCTTTTTCGAGATTGCCACGAAACTGGTATCCATCGGCCTGGATCGCCGAATCCAATCGGGTTTCGGGTCTGCGTATCTGGATAGCCATTTTCAAGGTGTCGAGTGCATCATCTTTACGATTATCAAAGCTTGCTATAACTGCTTTCAGACTCAAATAATCTGCTTGTTCATTCTGGGGGAGTTGGTTGAACTCTTTTCCCTCAGGTTGGCCTTTCTCCCATGCAGCAACAAAAGTATTTGCATTTTCAAAACTGGGTATCCAGGAATAGAAGAAAGCCAGACGAATATGCAAGGCATTTTTCAGACTATCGGGAATGGCTGATATGCTAAATAGATACTCAAGACTGTGGGTACATACTTCATGATAATTCTCATCCATGTATAATTGATTAACCTTGTCAGGGAAATTGTATACTTGCTGAGACAAAGCTTGGCGACCTGAAAAAAGTATGCAAATAACAAGAATTATTTGTATTGGGTTTGAGAAGTAATACTCTTTAAGTTGCATTTTATTCTGTCTGGAACGTAAATATATTAATATATAGTGGCGAAAAATAGTTCATTCGTCAAAAAAACAAGTACTTATAGAAGTTTTTCAAAAAAGTGGGGTTACCTTTCGGCAGAAATGTGGATTAACCATAGATAGTAAATGAAT
>JAYEFL010000362.1:0-7754 GCA_034658635.1 Bacteroidota bacterium
GCTTACGCATTTGATCTCTGAGCACATACTGATAGAGGGTGTTTTTGAAGAGTTAATCCTGCATATCACAAGTTAGGAATAGCTACCCGTGGGGAAGTATCGGAGGCTCTTAATATCTGAAAGTTCCTGCACCACAGTATACAGCAGTTGATGATGCTACTCGGATACGAGCGCTACAAATTTATCCTAAACACAATCAAAACTGTGCCATCAAGTTTATGGATTACATCATTGAGAAATTTCCTTACAGAATCCATACTGTGCAGACCGATAATGGGCATGAATTTCAGGCACGCTTTCACTGGCACATCGAAGATAAAGGGATGCAGCACAGATATATTAAAGCACGGTCACCGCAATTGAATGGCAAGGTTGAACGTTCACACAGAACCGGTCAGAATGAGTTCTACCAGCTCGTAACATATATTGATGATGTTGATTTAATGAGGAAACTGGAGACCTGGGAACAGTTCTATAATTATGACAGGCTTCATATGTCCCATGGTGGTAAAGCACCTTACGAAGTCATGAAGTCTCTTTTAACTTAAACACACTTTTGTACTAGAGAGTATGACGCATCACAATAATTTTCACTCATATGTGTCCGCACTAAAAATTCACTCTCTTTCAGATTTGTTTTAGAAAAACACGGGTGGCAATCCCCACAAGCTTGTCTTCTCATAGTTTCATTAGATTCGTGGCCATATTGAGGCATGTCACAAGTAGAGAATATTGCCCCTCAGTTTATGGATCAATTTTTCCGGATCCTGAGATACATTCTTAGCGTCAACAATAAGAACATCAGGGGTGAAGGAATGGCTGGACGAATGTTGTCCCTGACCCAGTTGGGTAGCTTTTTTGGGCAAGCCCTTTTTTCAATCCGAACAGAATTGTTTGATACGCTTCAGCTCACCTTGGCTATCTGGAAGCTTCAGCTTGGTATGAGTATAACTTTCACAAGAGAATTGATGAATCATGTCATTAATGACAGGGTCAGCACCAAGGAGGTGACATTCCAGGATGACCATAGGATATATGCCAGGTTTATCGGATACGAAGGTGTGGGGATTCATCTTTGCCAGATTACATCTGAGACTGGCAGTACAGAAAGTGTTTCGTTGGGATTACATCCCCTGTCACACCTACAATTTAGGGTGGATACCTTCCGCTCTGTAACATCAGCCTCCGTTCAATTTTCATTCGCATACTTCGTTCTGAAAGCAAAGATATCATTCCTGAATCCCTCACACGACCAGGAGGAAGAATAGCAATGATCTATCAATTTGCGATTATCTATCCTCATACCACGGGACCGGAACTGGATCAGGATGAGTTTCTACAACTGCGTTTCACAATATTCAAACAGGGTTACAAGCCTGAAACAACCGAACACACCTTTAAAATCTCAAGCCGGATGACCCGGGCAACCCGGGCTAGAACTGGGCTGAGTAATAGCGATTTGAGCAGAGCAAAAAGTTTTGACCTGCTCAAAGAACAGATCAAAAACACATTGAAGCCCTGCAAAAGAATCTTTGTGCTTTCGTTTTCCAATGAATTGGAATGGGTCTCTGACATGCTGGTTGCTGATCCCGGAAAAGTAGTAGACTTGATTACAGTAACGCAATTTATGCTTCCGGAAATTCAATCCTATACGAGAAATGATCTGTATCAATACCTTTTTAAAAAGCAGATGCCCAACAGGACATTACAGCCCCTGCTTGAACTATCGAAAGGGTTGTTGGAGGCAATTGTCCGAAAAGTTGAATTCGATCAAAGACCTGTATATCAATACTTCCACGATCTGGCCAAAATTGCGGATGACTCCCTTTTGAGTGATATCAGTCAGATCATCAAACAGCGAAAGCAGTTCAATATCATCCAGGAAGAAGATCTGTTTACCCGCCAGGAAAAACAGGTGGATGGAAGTCTGAAAAATTGGGATAACACATCCGAAACTCTATTAGAGCCATTATGGCATGATTCGCAGCAGGAAACTTCAGGTATGAAGGATACGGGTCGTGGACAAATCAAATATCCCCCTAAGGAATTGCTCAATGAGATGTTTGGGAAACATGGCGTTTTCAAAAATATTGAGCGCTATCAACCTAGACAGTCTCAAATCAATTATGCTCATGCTGTTAACAGGTCACTTAAAAAGCACACGGTTAGCTTTATAGAAGGTGGCACGGGCATCGGGAAATCACTGGGATATCTTCTACCCGGCATGGAACTGCTTTCCAGAAACCCAGATTTGAAGATTGCCGTATCAACAGCCACAAAAAATTTACAGACTCAAGTGATGGAGCGTGAGATACCAAAATTATCCGGTAGCTACGGACACATTCGAGTTGCACTATTGAAGGGTAAGGGTAATTATGTATGTTTGACGGCTTTCCAGAGGGCCTACAAACAATGGTTTCAAAAAGCTCAAAGTTCTGAACACCGCCTGGCCTGGATATATCTGTTAAATTTACTTTACTCAGGAAATAAGGGGATTGTTGATTCAGTGCCCAGGCGTATAAAAGAATGGATACCAGGCATAAACGTCTTGTTGAGTGAAACCAATGCGGCAACTCATTGCAAAAAGGGATTTTGCGATATCAACAGGGATTATTATGGCAGAGCTGTAAAACAGGCCGCGGATGCTCAGTTGATCATTACCAACCATTACAAGCTGGCTGTTTTTGATGAAGATCTCATGGATAAAATAGACCACTTTATAATTGATGAAGCAGATCAATGGGAACGTTCCTGTCAAAACGCATATTCAGAGCAGATAAACTCATGGGAAATATGTGAATTTCTGAACCGCTTATGTGGTGGAACGAGAAGGGGTTATCTCGATCTGGTCCTGGATGATCACAAGCAACAGATTGATAAAAGGGGAGATAAGATAGCCCCCGGTTCCGGAAAATGGATCAACAGGTCCTTTGACCATGTCCGGTCGCTACGATCGATACTGGAAAGATTTAATATAGACTTCCGAAAAGCAGTACATTTCTCTGAATCACGTTCGGTGTACAGGGAGAAAGAATGGCTCATGGAAACAATGGACAAGCTACGAGATGGAGAATTGCTTGAGGATTTCGTTGCTAGTGTAGAGGCTGAGTTGGTTCTTCTGGAAATGGCTTTGGTGAAAATTTTCCGTCAGGAGCATTTGAAGCAGGATCTTCGTAAAAGAGCACTGGTTTATCAATTGATCGTGCAAAGACTGGGGAAGACTGTCAAAGATCTGGTTTTAAATTTTGCCACAGATGCGGTTGCTCATTCTCTGGTAGTCAGAGGCTCAAATGACTTCATCATAAGAAAAATCCAGGTGAATATTGCAGAAATCGTGCGGCAAAAATTCTATCAGAACGATAATAGAATTGTGTATACGTCTGCCAGTTTAAGTCTGGATGGTAAATTTGAGCACTTTATCAAGGCTTATGGGGCGGAAAACGAGAACGTGTCCACCAGTTCGATAAGTTCAGAACTGATTGTTGCAGACAGGACTGCTGTCTATGTAGATGAATCGATAAAGCCTTACAATTATAGGGACAAGAACGCACTAAAAGAGTGGAGGAACGATATCGACAGGGCGATTGGCAGGTATGTGCTGGGTCTGAATGGACGTTCTTTAATTCTATTTACCAGTTATGCTGATATGCGGGAAAGTTTTTCTAAACTTCAGAACATTTTCATGAAACATGACATTCTGCCTTTAATTCAGGATGGCAGCAGCGAGGAAGAGATAGACGAATTCAGACGAAATGAATACTCAGTATTATTTGGTGTCGACAGGTTTTGGTCAGGTGTTGATTTTCCGGGAGCAACCTTATCCCAGGTTATCATAGTAAAGGCACCGAACCCCAGTCTTGGAGATCCCATGATTAAACACAGAAATCTTCATGAGGATGATTTTATGCGGAAGACTTATGGTGTTATGTCAAAGTTAAAATTAAAGCAGGGTGCAGGTCGTCTTATCAGAAGCGAGCAGGACCGCGGAGGGATAATCATTTTGGATTCACGTTATGTTAAGTCTCCCTGGTTAACAAGTCAGTTGTCCGTGCTGCCGGTTAAGTATAGGGTTTTGGGTAATCAGCAAAAAATCATGCAGGGTGTTTTAAGCAAATGCCGTCTAGAGGATGAATTTCGCAGCAGGAAACTTGACCTGGAAAAAGAATTGGACAGTTTGCCTAAGCAGTGCGCAGGACCAGGGGTGCAGGCTTTCATCTCTGGTAGGGGGGGAAAGTGGAGCAAGGGGAAACATCCGCGCAGCACGAATCAGAAGCGACGAATTATGCTTGCAATTGATTAAGCTATTTCATGGGGATATCGACGGTTTCGCCCGGTGAAACCTTTTGTCTCAGGGTAAAAAACGATTAATTCTGGCCATCATCTCCAGTTGTTTTTTTGACAAATTGCTCTTCATAGAATAAAAACTATGATTCAGGGTAGTTTTTGTAAAATAATATGAAATTTTCAGTCCAAATTTCAGGGTTTCTTCCAAACCCTCCCCGCCTGCCGGGTCGTAGCTCGTAGCCAGAGTCAAAACCCCGTAGCCCGTAGCTTGGAATTCTTAACAAGCTTGTGGCGTAAATAGATCTGTGTTACACCGGTTACTTTAGGCTTGCCAGGGGATGAACCCCGGAGAGTTTTAAAAGGAGTCGGGAACATGGAACAAACATTAGTCGGTAAACAAGATCAAATAGAAAATGCCAAAAATATTATCGGGTGGTATACACTTGTGGCTACTGCAACGGGAGCTGTTCCTGTTCCAGCTTCTTCGGTTGCCATTGTGGCAAATAATGGTTTTTTGATTGCTCATATTTCCAGTCTTTTTTCAAAAGACATTGAATGGGAGCATGTTATTGGATCTATGGGGGTAGCTGGTACACTTAACATGGCAGGAAGAGCTGTATTTGTTGAGGCAGGAAAAGCACTTGCCTGGGGTACTGGATTTGTTTGGGCGTTGGCCGGTTTATCCGCAGTTGGTGCTGCAACGGCAGGGTTACAAACCTATATCATTGGCCTGATCACAATCGAAATAGCACAGAAGCAAGGCAAGCCTTTAACCTCAGGCGAAGCAAAAGATTTAATCTCATATGCCAAGAAAACGTATAAAGATTTTTTGGGCGAGATGAAAGGTAAAGACCTCGAAGACCCGGGAGAACCTGTCAATGTTTAGGTTCTTGAATGGGAAAACAGCTTTTGCCTGGGTAGCAATGAGGTTAAGATTCGCTCACCTGAATTAGTTGTTTATTGACAGAGGGCTCTCCAGTGAGTAAGAACGAGGGATTAGCTGTGAACCATCAAAAAGACAAGAAAAAGGTAGTCCATTTTTCAAGAGTTCTTCCAAATGGGGTCGCAGGCCTTTCTGGGAAAGGCTTACAGGGGTCAAAGACTAATTGATTTGGCTGGCCGCGATGTCCTTTATCTGGTATGCGCTCCACATATTCTTTAATGTACAAGGAGGAACTTGTGACTCGTTTGATATGGGCATTGCCACTTGTCAATAATATTCTCATGTTTACATTTCTGTCCGAACCATCTATACTTGAAATTAATGCTGAAACTGTGAGCAGGGGAATGTTGAATTGCATGAGATTCAAACCAATTATCGGCTTCTAAACACAAGCTTGTCAATAAGATGTTTTCACGGTAGCTCGTTTAGTTTAACAGCATGAAACTGAACTACTACGACCTGATCTTTACGTATCAACCCCACACTCATGTGGAACTACCCGATTATATAGGGTCCACATTTCGCGGCGCCTTCGGGCATGCACTAAAAAAAACGGTGTGTGTTAATCCTGCAATGGAGTGTTCCGATTGCCCCCTGGCAGAGCAGTGTTTATATCTGTATGCTTTCGAAACCACCCGGTCTAAATCTGATCCAGCTCCTTTCCCCGGTTTAAATGAAATTCCCCATCCCTATATCATACAGCCTTTGCCAGGGTCGAGTGGAGCAACAAGGTCATCAGGCAATATTCAAATTGGGGTGAAATTGTTTGGTCCTCTTACGGATGCATTAATGATACTTTTTCAGGCAATGAGTGCGCTGGGGAAAATCGGTATCGGGAAAGGTAAAATTAAAATGGACATCTTGGAGTTACATGACGCTCCAACAGGAGAACTCATCTATACTTCAGAGACTAGCTGGCATCATACACCCCCATTACATCAATTCGAGCTGTTGGATTCCCATAAAGAGTCTGATATAATATTGGAGCTTCAAACTCCATTAAGGCTTCCAAAATTAGGGCAGAATCCTGAGAACCTGGATGCTGCGGTATTCATACTTAGCCTTTTAAGGCGGTTTCAGATTATGGTGTTTTACTTTGGTCTGGATTTTAGCAAAATTGAGATGAATGTTATCCGCCTTGATATTGAAAAACTTATATTTAAAACCAATTTGCGCTATGAAAAGAGATATAGATATAGTAATCGACAGCATAAGAAGATCCCCCTCCATGGCTTTGTGGGCAATATTGAATTTTCCAAGGTATCACCATTTATACGCGCATTGCTTCAAGCCGGGAAAGTGATCAATATTGGCAAGGGTGCTGTTATGGGCTTGGGAAACTATAAACTTGTTGAAAGAAAATAAAGGATTGAATATGGCACGGAAGACGGGTCTGTTGTTAGACGTATCCGGGATTCAAAGTTATATCTTTGGAACGAATATGCTTAAACAAAATGTAGGAGCATCCTGGATTGTAAGTCATGTCCTGGAAGAGGATTATCTCCAGAAAGCTTTACCGCTACAACGAGAGCAAATTGTTTATCAAGGCGGGGGAAATGCTCTGCTCATATTTGATAATGAGGAAAAGGCACAGGACTATTCCCGCCTCTGGTCATTGAAGGTATTGAAGGATTACCCCGGTGTACAGCCGACAGCCGGTATTTATACAGGAGAGTATCCTGAAAGCGAGACTTCAAATGGGTTTAACCTGTTTTTAAGTGCATGCAGGGAGAACCTTAAACGTTCACGATCTTTGGACCAGGTAAATACTCAGATCCCACGCTTTGGCGTAACCCGAGAGTGTATTTACACCGGTGGGTCTGCTCAATACTATGATGATCAGCTTACTTCAAAGGCTGCAGGTGGTTTACCAAAAGCATATTCCCATGAAGTGAAAATCAAATATGAAAGCTACATCCCGGCAGAAAGAAAACTTTCAAAGCAATTTCAAGACCAACTCCTGGATTATTCATTTACCGATAACTTTGAAACCTTGGCCGGTACAACCAATGATGACCATCGAGCAGCAATGGCTGTGATTCATATAGATGGGAATGACATGGGTAAGCGTTTCAGCATCCTTCAATCACTCCAGCGATTTAAGGATATATCCGTTGAAGTTTCAGCCCTTTTTGAGCAGGCCCTGGCTACAGTTATTGAAAAAACTGTTGAGCTTTTAAGCCGTGATCAGCTTATACTGAAAAACATGGGCATTTCAGCGGGCATACTTCCTGTTCGACCTATTATTCTAGGTGGTGATGATATCACTTATGTCTGCCACGCTTCCCTTGGTCTTTGGTCTGCTGAACTGTTTCTAACTACCTTGGAGGCTCTGCAAGGGGAGTCAGAGTCAAAAATTACAGCCTGTGCTGGTATCGCCTTTACAAAACCATCATATCCCTTTGATCAGGTATATTATATTGCATAGAATTTATGCGATTCCGCAAAACAGAAACGCCGGCAATATCTTGATGAATTATCAGATCAGAGTGACCTAAACCGAACAAAAAATGACCTGTCCCTGCTT
>JAYEFL010000363.1:0-7734 GCA_034658635.1 Bacteroidota bacterium
ATGCAGAACATGGTTTTATTGCTGGGCTGAATGGTGCTGATGCTGATTACAGCTGCAGAATTTACAAATACACCGGTCAATAGCCCCCCCCTCTGAACCACAATCTAGTCATTTCCCTGAGCAACCTGGCTCAGGTTGTGACTGGATAGAATTAACAACCAGTCGTTATCAATACCGGGGATACCCGGAGGGTCGAATGTGTAGCTTCCATCTCCGGTAACAAGTATGTTCTGGAGCGGAGTGATCTTATCTGATTCTTCACTATCCACCCACCATTTACCATTACGGGGATTAAACCAGTAGACATCGAACTTGCCTTCGCAAAGAAGAGAAAGATTGAGCGTAAGATCTCGTCCGTTAGCACTATAGACTATTGCCCAGGAACCATCGCCTCCTCGTAGTGCAGAAATACGGTCAGAAGAGCCAGGCTTGTCCAGTAATTTTCCTGAATCATCCCGTTCTCCATCACCATACGTATTACCCTGATCACCCACGATAAGATTTTGATCGGGCATCCGGTCGAGGAATTGTTTATCTGTCCAGATCTCACGTGCAACAGTATAGAGGTGAGCCATTTGTTTGGCACCTGGTAATATAGCCAGCTCCCTCCAGTTAGAAGGGAAACTATATATTTCAGAACCGTATGTGCTTCCAAATCCACCGGCAAATACTGTCTGATAAGCCTGGTATCGCATTCCCCAGTCACTCATTCTTCCCTCATATCGTCCTTCGAACAACCATGTTGGCTTAACCGGTTCCAGTTTGTAGTCATGCGGTATTGATACCACCTGGTCGTAGGGAGTATCTTGAATTGAGTTAAAGGTAAGCCATGGATCATTATGAAACCATTCAGAGGAGTTTGGAGCCCATTTTCGTGGATGAAATGATATTAAAATATTGCCATAATCAGCTTGTCCGTCCTGATTGTCAACACCGTTGGCCCCATCCGTCAGTCCCTCAGCCATTGCACGCCACACCTCACAATAGTCAAAGAGTCCATTTTTATGGTCATATATCGCGGAACGATCGCCGCCTAACATCCACAATAGATTATCTTTCCCACCATAGCGCCGTCCTAGCCATTGCCCGTATTTGTATGCATTCTCTATATCAAAAATGATTTCTTCTCCTGATATCGACCCATTATATCCTCCTGAAACCCGATTTCCCCATGTAGGATGAAGACTGATGTACATCCCATTTTCAGCTGTATGGTCGATAACATAATCCACATGATCCCAGAAATCGTATTCACCGGGTACCTCAGGATTGTTGCCTGGAGTAGTAAATGGTCTCGATGGATCAGGTATCCCAGCGGAATCGTTATAAAATGACAAAGAGCTGTAAGCAAAGGTTCCATTGTTCTTTGCTAAAAAAGGAATGACAGCAGAAATCACATTAAACTTCTGGCTTTTACATATTGTAATCAATTCTGCAATTTCCTCACGTGAGCCATTTCTAATTAATGACCATGCAGTATAGTTGTTGAGAAATACAGGTACCCCGTTGACAGTTTCTAGCAGGTGTGGATTTGTATGACTAACTCGTAAACGTTCAGTTGAATTCAGCATGCTCCTTCTTGTAACTTTCTCCCCTATCTCAATAAGCTCTTTGGCTTTATAAAAATCAAACATACCGCATGTGTGTCTTGAAACCTCAATAAGAATATCCGGAGGATTTAGATCAAGTGTTAAGCTCGAAATCTGTGATATCATCAGACTTAATGTTTCACTCGTCAGATTGAGGTAGCTCATTTCCCATATTTTGTTGAAAACGGATGTTTTGGCTTGATTCTGCTGCAAGCTTACCATTTTACCACTAGCGAGTGGCTCGGGAACCCCCCAGTCAGGATTGTGAGGTATTGGATATTGATTTCGGATATTAGCATTTATGTCAACGGCAATAAGAATATCACCATCCTGTCGTAACACCCGGTTTGTGGGCACAGGGTTAAGAACGCCTCCATCAACATAGATTGTGTCATTTTTTGATGCAGGTGTGAAAACTAAAGGAATAGAAATAGACGCACGTATGGCCTCAAATAGGCTACCTTCACTTATTACGACCTCTTTCCCATTTCTAAGATCAGTAGAAATGGCAACAAAGGGAATCGGCAGATCTTCAATTTCCTGATCAGGAATAAATTTTTGAATTTCTTCCAGAACCTTTTCAGCCCTGATCATACCTTGTACACTTATTGTAAAATCTACCAGAGTGAGCATATCCATTATGCTGAGTGAGCATAACCATTCTTCATATACATCTAACTTTCCGGCAGCATAAATGCCACCCACCAGAGCGCCCATTGAGGTGCCTGCTATAGAGCTTATTTCATAGCCTTGTTTCTCAAGTTCACGAATTACACCTATATGAGTAATGCCACGGGCACCGCCACAACTTAATGCCAGAGCGACCTTCTGTTGCGTTTGAGCGCTGTTTTCTTGCGCTTCTATGCTTGAACTGGTAGAAAGCACTAGAATCATTGCCAGAATTGAGAGTATTTGTTTCACTTGTCAAATTTCTTTAAACTCGTTTTTGTTACTTCTTTACCTAACTCAATAATTTCTGTGGCTTTATAAAAATCAAATGTACCACAAGATTGTCTGGAAATCTCAATTAGTAAATCAGGTGGATTTAACTCAAGGGTTAGCTTTGATATTTGTGAAAGCATAAGGCTGGAGGTATCACCTATGAGATTGAAATATCCTACGCTTCCTTTTTTATGTACCGGCACTAATTTGGCTAGTTTCTTTTGAAAGCCACTTAGTTTGCCACTAGCCAGTTGTTCCAGCTGGTCCCAATCTTGGTTGTCAGATGTTGATTTCGAATTTGGAATATGAGCATTTACATTAACAGCAATAAGTATGTCACCTTTGTGACGAAATACTCGGTTTGTTGGTACAGGGTTAAGAACGCCACCATCCACAAAAAGAGTTTCGTTCTTCAGTACTGGCGTGATAACAAAAGGAATAGATATTGATGCGCGAATTGCCTCAAACAAACTACCTTCTGTTATTACTACTTCTTTTCTTTGCTTGAGGTCAGTTGCAACAGCAGCAAACTTAATGGGCAGGTCTTCAATTTTCTGGTCAGGAATGAATTTTTGAATCTCCTTCAGCACTTTATCAGCCTTAATAATGCCCTTCGCACTTAATGTAAAATCAACCAGATTAAACATTTCCATTTTACTAAGAGAACACAACCATGATTCATATACATCTAAATGCCCGGAAGCATAAATGCCTCCAACCAAAGCACCCATCGAAGTACCAGAAATGGAGCCTATTTCATATCCATGCTTTATTAGTTCACGAATTACCCCTATGTGAGCAGTGCCACGGGCACCACCACTACCTAATACTAATGCTATTTTCTGTTTCATTCTTATGTATTTGTATCATAGGTGAGTATGTATGGTTTTACTCAGGGGAAACCAAATTAAAACTCTTAATCAACTGTTGAAATACAATTTCTGAATCAGTACTTCCTGCTCCCATTGCTTTAAAGATAGCTTTATCTGGCAGATCCGTTTTAATCATTTCGACAAATGCCTGCATGTCGGATTTAATGCTTTCGGGTAGTTTAAATGGAATTTCTGATGCAAGAAGCAGGGCAATTCGGAAAATATCCAGTTTATGCTTGTTTATTTTGTGGGAATCAATCTTTTCGCCCTTTTCTTTTGCTGTTCTGAGATCAATATATGCTTTGGCTTTTAAACATATTATTGCTTCAATATTTGCTATTCTTATGCCATCCTGTATTTGACTTTCCGATATGGTAAACTGGTAGTAGTCTTCGTTCATTAGGATTGCTGATAGACTTGTGACATCTTCATCAATAGGTATTGGTGTATAGCGAGATTGATCCGGAATGTCAAGAAAATCGGGAATCCGGGAAAATAGTTCAATTTGAAGTGGGAAATTGAAGTTGCCAGGCTTCATAAACCGATAGTATTGATGTTCCGAATCACTTTTCTCTCTTACCTCATATTCACCGCTATGTATGAAATTCCAAAACTGTTTTGCAAATACTGAATCAAGAGCTTCCACCACAAGGATGATATCAATATCTTTAGTTGCTCGCGGTTTAAGTTTCGAGGCACTGATAATTACATCACACGCTGTTCCTCCAATGACGACATATGACTGTGGAAAACTCTCAAAATATTTCTTAAAAATATCTAACCCTCTTACCATTTTTGGTTTTCAATTATCTGTTCTAATGACATTTGGATACGCTCATCAATATCGTTTCTGAATTCGAGAAATAATGAGAGCGGATCAACATATTCATTGTTTGCCAGGATTGCAGGAGGATATTTCCATATTTCAATACAGTACTTCCCGTCGAAATCGTTAGTGTCTTTAATTTCTCCTGCCTTGCGTAGCTTGTTAAAAATATCCTGATGTACAGCAAGATAAATTTGTTTTTCGTCATTTAGGTTAGAATAATATGATAATGCATTTATGTTGCTTATGTATGCTAATGAATCGCCTATTTCGTTATTAATAAAAACCTTTTTAATAACAGGACTTTTCATAAATGTCAGTGCTTTTTCCCAGAGCTCCGTATTACTGATTTCAAAACAGATAGTTTTCTCTTTAGTGCCTTCGACCTTACAAAGTTCTAAATCCTGAATGTTTTTAACTGCTCTGGTAATAGTCAGATACGGATATCCCAGTGCATCTGAAAGTTGTTTGTAGTTGTAATGGTTTAACTGCTCTGTTTGTAGATGATAAAGAATAAGGCATTGTGCAGCTGGCTGTAAATACTTCTTTTTTCGAGCTTTGAATGTATATTCTTTGAGGTCTATCACTAAGCTGGGGATGAAAATCTGCTTATTGGCAATAACAAAGTTTATGTGCTTCTGAATTAATCTATTCCTTCTATATGCTTCAATATCGGGCAAAACAAGAACAACTGGAATTTTGAAGTTTTGTTCAAGCAATTCTAACTGCTTTTTGTATTGATCAGGGGTGAAATGTTCTCTGGATTTTTTGCTTGCAAACACGGTATTCCTGCCAAACAATATCACATCCCAAAAGATATAATCATTTACGATGTAAAAAGGTAACGAACCTATTTGGTTTTTTTGAGTTTCAACAATATTTATATCAATACCAAATATTTCTTTTATGTAATTAATCGTGTCTTCCATTATAGTTCATTTAATGATATCATGACAATTGCAATTTATCATCACCATAAGATAATATGCAAATATAGTGATAATAAGTGAATGGAATATTATTTTATGCTTGAATAAGTGCTGTATTATTAAAGGTTTTATGCTCACCATATTTCACATAACCTAATTGATTAGCTCTCATCCTGGTCTTGCCAATTTCAAAGTCAGGTGTATTGCTGTGTGTATGTCCGTAAATCCAAAAATCCGAACCATTTGCTAAGATTAAATCATACAACTCTACAGCAAAGGCTTCATTCAAAGCATCGCCTTTATACCTTTCTGGGTAGTTCAGCAAAGTTGGAACATGATGAGTAACAACTACAGTTTTATTTGCATTTTGTATGTTCAATTCATGTTTTAAAAAGGTCAGACATTCTTCATGTAAGAGATTATACTGTGTAGCAGAAAAACGATATCTCTTGTATTTTATTACATGAAAATCGCTCATACTTCTTTCAATTTGCCATTGATAAGCAGGACTTATTTTTGACCAAAGAATTGTAAAAATGAGTTTGACATTGTCGTGAATAACAGAAGTGTTATTAACCAGAAAAACATTGCTCTTTATTTTCTCATTCAGAGTTCCGCTCCTTTCAGCAGCGTCAGAATAGTAATACTCATGGTTTCCCGGAATCCAGTAGGTAGTTTGAAAATTATCTGATACATAACTGAAAAAATCAGCATGTTTATCCATAACAGCAAATGGCACAATATCGCCGGCCAACAATAAAATATCTCCCTTCGCTTGTAAAGGCTTTGCTTTAAGGAATTCTTTATTCTGTGGAAATTCCAGATGTAAGTCGGAGGCGTATTGTATTTTCAATTAGTTAATTTTTTTAAAGTTCAGATCGTGAAAGTCAAAGCTAAAATCTGTCAGAGGAGAAATAGCTTTCATTTTAAATCCTGTCGGATGTCCCTCGTAATCCAATTTAAACAGAATAAAAGCATCAGCATCCATACTGCGGTCTTTCCATTTAACAACAAAGGTATTTCCTTTGTACCAGAATATCTCACCATTGAGGCCGGGCGATCTTTCGGCAAGGAAATAAAGCATATCTCCCTTTTGGGATATTGTGATATTGCCTAACCAGGGGTCGGTGTAGGTGCCGGGGAGGTCCCGGATCCCCGATTTCATCGGGACAGGCAAGTCCGGGATGACAAGGCCTTGATTATCATTGTGCTGAATTTGGGCGTAGACTTTTTCGACGATTTTTTGGGCATTGGCAGAACTGCCGGATGTTGCGGACGCATAACGTTCTACCCAGTCTACACCTTTGATTCCGTAATATCCATCTTTGATCTGATTGGTTATGGCAGAAAATGCTGCTCCGGATTGTTGATTTGTGAAGACGATTATGGCCAGATCCAATTCAGGGATCATGGTCATTTTTGTTAGCATTCCTGCTAATCCACCTGTGTGGGAGATTACTTTGTATCCTTTTTCATCAGCCAGCCTGAACCCTAAACCGTAGGCTGCGAAATGTGTGTTATATGAGCCAGGATTTCTGACCGGGATGATCGTTTGCGGAGTCCATAGCTCTTTGATGGTTTGTGCCGATATAATGTAGGGGCCGATTCGCGAATCGGTCCTTACTGGAGACATTGGCGAATCGGCTCCTACGGATGATGTGTGCGAATCGGCCCCTACACCAAGCAAGTACCGGGCCCATTTTCCCATATCCTCAACGCTAGAATAAATACCTCCAGCTGCATTCATCAATTCATTAGTGGTTCGGCTAACCACCCTTACCTTGCCTTCAACCCGGGCATGTGGGGCAATAACATTTGAGGTATCATCTAATCTCAGATAAGATGCACCACTTTTTTTCATGCCTAAAGGATTCAGAATTTTCTCTTTGATAAATTCTTCCCAACTCATGCCAGACACTTTGGTAATAATCTCACCAGCAACTATATATAAAAGATTATCGTAGTCGTATTTAGTTCTGAAGGGAGAAACCTGCTTCAAGTACTTAAGATTATTAATTACATCCTTTCGAGTAAAATCAGTACCGTCAGGCCAAATCATCAGGTCTCCTGCACCCAGTCCCATTCCACTTCGGTGACAGAGCAAGTCTCTTATCCGAAAATCATCTGTAACATAAGGATTGTACAGCCTGAACTCCGGGATATAATCAATCACCCGATCATCCCAATCCAGTTTGCCTTCTTGTTTGAGAATCCCCAATCCGGCAGCCGTAAAAGCTTTGCTATTTGAAGCAATTCCAAACAAAGTTTTCTCATCCATCGGAATCTTTGTATCCAATGATCGAACACCATATCCCTTCATCAGGATAGTTTCACCATCTTTTAGAACAGCAACCGCAATTCCCGGAACATCAAATGTTTCCATAGTATTGGCAACCAGCTCGTCAATTGCCTGGTTTGACATGGGTTGAGCTTGAATGGTGAGGCTTGTAAAAGCAATTAGCAGGCTGGTAATTAGAAGTTTCATAGATCTTGAGTTATTAGTACATTTACGAGTTACTGAGTTACTGGGTAACTGGGTAACTGGGTAACTGGGTAACTGAGTTACTGAGTATTGA
>JAYEFL010000364.1:0-25646 GCA_034658635.1 Bacteroidota bacterium
GCACCAACACAAGCCCATCCGGTTGTTCCATCTGGTTTTTTAAAATGGTTTTCGAAAGATTCGGAAGGATTGGTAACTAAAAAACTGTCCTTATCGCGCTGCAAATTATCAAAATAAAACTGTGCAGCACTTTTCATTACAGGGTAAACCTCTTGTAAATATTCTTTATCAAGGGTAAATTCGTAATGTTCCCAAAGGTGGTGGCAAAGCCAGGCACTTCCTACCTGGTAGATTGCCCATAATCCGGAACCTCCAACAGGTGAAGTTGTTCGCCATATATCGGCATTGTGGTGTGCAATCCAACCACCTGTACCATACATGTTTTTTGCTGTTTTAGCTCCGTCAACTGTGAGTTCTTTGGTGAGTTCGATTAAGGGCAAATGAAGTTCTGATAAGTTGGCAGTTTCAACACTCCAGTAGTTTATTTGAGCATTACAGTTCAATGTCCAATTCGCACTCCAGCCAGGCTGCAACAAGCGGCTCCAAATCCCCTGTAAGTTTGAAGGTTGAGCAAATTTTCCCGGTCTTGAACTTGAAATCAACAGATATCGTCCAAACTGAAAATAGAGTGCTGTCAGACCCGGGTCTTCACCCGGTTTATAGTTTTTTATCCGGTCATTAATGGGCAAATTACCAGCTTCACTTTCGCCCAAATCAATACTTACCCTTCCAAATAATTCAGAATAATCGTTTATATGTTGTTTCTTAAGTTCTTTATAATCAATACTTTTCAGTGATGATATTTGTTGATTGCAAATCTTCTCATAATCGTTTCCCTCTGTAACAGGATTTTTATCAAAACCGTTAAAACTTGTTGCTGCACATAAAATCAGTTCTACTTCATCGGCATTTTCCACAACAATTTCATTGTTTCTACTTTTTACTACTCCACCTTTATTTCGCACCAATAAATTCATTTGAAAACGCATTCCATGACCATCCTCATAAACGGGTGGTTTTACACCAGTATAGTCCGGATAAGCATGTTTTGGTGCATTCCCGCTTAAAATAACCTGATTGCCCTTTACTTCAACCTGATGTTTTAGCAAACTGCTTAGAGATGTAGAAAAATTCAATTGTCTGGGTTTGCTTGCAGATAATTTTACTACAATTGCTTTGTCAGGAAAGGATGCGAATACCTCCTTTTTGTAATCCACGTTTTCAATGGAATAATCAACGGTTACCAATCCATTGTCAAGGTCGAGTTGACGACTGTAGTTTTCTACTTTGTCTTTGGGGGTTGAATTTATCACCAAATCACCCATGGGCATGTAGCTTTCGTTGTATTCGCCAAGCATGGTTTTGTTGATAAGCTTTTCTGCCTTTTTTGTTTTACCATCGAGTAGTAATTGTCGGATTTCCGGCAAATGCTTAATAGCTTCGTAGTTCTGTAAATCGCGTGGTTCGCCCGACCATAAAGTTTCTTCGTTAATTTTAATGGTATCAGATTCAATGCCTCCGTAAACCATTCCTCCAAGTGTACCATTTCCGATTGGGATGGCTTCATTCCAGGTTTTGGCAGGTTGATTAAACCAGATTACGGTTCTCTTACTTTTGTCTCTATCTGCAACACAGGATGTGGTAAGGATTACCAGAAGAGTGATGATGATTAGTTGTTTCATGATGATTTACATTGTAAGAACTTACTTTTTCAATTTTTTCGTGATTAAAACTTTTAAGAACCTCTTCCAATCCTTGCATCGACCCATAAGTCATTATGACAAAAGATATAATTAAAGTAACAAGTGCGATTATCAACCTTAGATAGGTTTTTCTTTTTACATTTTTCCACTCTTTCATCACCAGTCCAAGCAAATAGCTGAAAAAAAAGAGCATTGACATGTGGATGACCCAACTGGCAAACATAAAATTCCCCATTCGAACGAGGCCCCAATCCATAAAAGAAGAATTGAAAGTACCACAATGAGCCACCAATTTGACTATTAATTTCTCTACCTAACAACTGCCCTGAGTTCTGGTTTCTTACCAATTTTTGTATTTGGACTAATTGGAATTTTTAGTGTGATTTTCTCAAATGGTGCAAGTTTGCCAACAATTCTGCTTGCAATTCTAAATCGCTGGTTATTCTTAACGCTGAGAATATAGACTATGTTTCTTTTTGAGTCAACCTGACCAAAGTTTTGAACTTCCACATCAATAGTCGTCTGATTTTCATCACGTTTTAAGATAGGATTGCGGACAGATAGGGCAGGCTCCAAATATTTGACACCGGGAAGTCGGCTGTATCCAAATATCCAATCCCCATCATTAGTTTTCCCAATTAGTTTAGCGGTAAAATTGTTTTGATCGATGCCATTACCTACTCCTGAAAAAGTGACCATGAGATCTTTGCCAATAGGCTCTGATGCTAGCACAGTGCAACCTTTTCCATAATTTACAAGATCCGGGGCGCCTAGTCGTAATGATTTAAGGTCGATATCTTTTTGAGGATCGAATCCATCCTCATGCTCAATCTTGAGTCGAATTTCCCGTGTTTTATTAGTTATTGGCTTCTCGTCTGGTATACTTATCAGACGGCCTTTTTTTAGTGGTATTATAATATGTTTGGAGCTATGATTATCATTTTCCAGATCATTCCACTTAATAGTATCTATTACAGCAAAATGAGCCTGGCTTGCTCGTCCGTAAGAATCTTGCAAAACTTTAATTCTTTCATATTTGAACCAGTCGACCTTGGTACCATCTTCATATTTTGCTAGTCCTGGCATGTAAGCTTCACCTGGATCAACTTTCCATTTTATGCCATCCTTGGAGCGTAAGTAATATGCTATTCGTCCCCGCCAATCATTGACGATCATGTGGTACTGAATGTTGGTTCTCCAAACTACCGGATCCTCAAAGTTGCCGTCGACCGGTGGATAAACTCTTTTATCGGTAATCTGGTAATAGGGTGATATTCCTGTTTCACTGAACCAGATTCCGCCTCCCCGGCATACCATAAGGTAAGAGCTATCCTCTCTCCGGGCGAAGGATAGATTCGATAATCCCTCTATGATCTTTCTATCACGAGGATCGAATTCGAATTCACTTTTAGTCCAGGGGCCATCCAGGTTATTGCTGATATAATATGCATTCATCACATAAATCACATAGCGGCCATCGCCAAGTTGGAAAACTTCTGGATTATGCCCGGGGCCGATAGAATCTTTTACAGTATATGGGCCAAAGGAATTTTCTGCAACAGCGTGGAATACAGTGGATTTCGACCAGTACATATGCCCTTTGGGGGAATCCTCACGCCAACCACATACAAAAAGATGGTATTTGCCGTCTTCTCCTAATACAGCATTCCCTCCCCAATAAGAATACTTATTATTCTCCAATCCGTTGTCGATATAACGAGGCACCGTATTGGCGGCTCCCCAGGTATCGCTGGTCAGTTTGCCCATTATCGGCATGGGCATAAATCTGTCCATGAATCGACCTCCCAATGCCAGAGAGTCCCATTCCGAAGGGCGTTCACGTTCTGTAATTTGTGCCTGGGAAACAATAGGCAGAGTGCAAAAACATATAAATATCAGCGCAAAAAGCTTAGATCGCATTTCAAATCATTTTTAGATTTGGAAAGTAGTGAATTTTGAAATACAAAATATTTTAGTCGGGCAATATCTGGAGTTCGTCTGTTTATTATAGCTATTTGTCGATTAATCATTGTCTAAGTGAAGCACATTGAGTTTAATACCGTCTTATATAATAGGAGGCGCATTTTTTCAAAACCTAAAATAAAAAGTCATGTTATTCAATCACAAAATTTCCACACTTATTTGCATACTAATATGCATTCTATCAGTTGATCCATGCTACAGTAACACACAACAAGAGAAGTATTATGTGGCTATTGAGTTCAATAAGGTAGTATGTGGCTATTCAGAGATTACCCTGAGCGATAGTTTGGTAAATGGTAACAAGATCACTGTTTTGAGGCAGGAGGTTCATTTTGATTTTTCTGCCTTGGGTAGAGACATGTCTCAATATCAGAAATTCACCTATCATATTGACCCTGCGACAGGGAATTATATTTATCATGACAGCTTCCTAAAGCAAGAAGGAATGGAAAGGGGAGGGCGTGCTTATGTGGAGGAGGGAAGAGTTCGATTTATTTCCTCTGACAGCCTGGCTGCGGAGATTTTTGATCTGCCGGAGAACACTATTCTTCCTAATACCCAGATTTTTCTTCATTTGAGAAATGATTTTGCAGATCAGGCTCTGGAACACAAGGTTTATTCGGTGTTTGATATTAGGACTGGAAAAACTGAAGAGATGTCATATTCAAAAACGGGTGAAGAGAAGATGGAGTTGGCAAATAAGGTTTATGATGCAGTTGTATTCAGTGAGTCTGATGCGGTCACCGGAATTGTGACAAAGATCTGGATAGATAAGAAGACAGGTTTAAGACTCCGGATGGAATCACCGTCTCAACTCACTATGTATCTGGCTGATGTATCTATAAAAGAAAATATTACTACAGGCAATTGGGATGATGTTATTCTGGGTAAAACCAACATGTATATTTCGAGTATACGGGGAATTACCTCCATGAAAGTTAAAGTTAAATTGGATGCAACACCTGCTCCCGCTCTTGATGATATACAGATCACAGGTCAGAATTTTGCCGGTGATATAAACGGACATAGTATTGATGGGATCTTTGAAATCTCACACAAGCGATACAAGGGTGAAAACTCTCCCGGATTCCCAATTGATACTAAAGAATTTAAGGACATTAAGCCTTACCTCGAGCCAGAAACATACATTGAGTCTGATGATCCGGTGCTGATTGAGGCCGCCCGAGATATCACGGAAGGATCTGAGGATTTGTGGGATGCAGCCTGCAGAGTAAGCCACTGGGTAGTGAAGAATATAGATGGCTCACTTCTGGCTGGTACAGCCCGTGAAACCTATGACCATAAATCAGGTCTTTGCGCCGCTCAGTCAATGCTGATGACTGCTTTGTGCAGGGCTGCAGGTATTCCATCAAGAGTTGTATGGGGTTGCATGTACTGTCATGAGCGTGGGGGGAGTTTTGGACATCATGCCTGGAATGAGGTCTTTATGGGTGAGACTGGTTGGGTACCCCTTGATGTTACGAGTCATGAGCCAGACTATGTTGATTCAGGTCATATCCGACTAGGTGTAGTGAAATCCTTACAAACAATCATTATTTACGATACAATGGAGATATTGGATTTTAATTCATCCAGAAATCCATAAAATAGGGTTTGCTGATAAAGTCAATTCAACAAAAAACTGCATGTAGACATTTTCTTGAATTGCAGCAATAACACCCCTATCATCCAGCTTTTCAATGTGTTTAATAATCAATGCACCTAAAACAACACGTGGAGAAATGCCTGGTCGACCAAAGTCTTTTGTCATCATTGACATTACGCAGAAGCAAATTTATCCTATGGAACAGCCTTACTCAGCTTAATCCATTTATTATCAGGAAGTAGTGACGCATGAAAGAGAGTTTTGAACTCTTCAATCGTTATCTGGGCTAGTGAATCATATTTCACCACTATTACAGGGCAAAGTTCTTAACTTATAGAATTGATTATCAACATGGTGGATGCTTTATCAGCAAACCCTAAGATATTTTTTGGATTTGACCAAGAAAGAATAAAATATTGACTAAATCTTATCTCTTGGCCTTAAGTTTTATTTTCTACTTCCAATTTCCTGCTATTGCGAAAATGCCTCTGCCGGATTAGCTTTAGCAGCTTTGATTGCTTCCTGACTAATGGTAATAGCCGCAACAATCAGTATACCTATTGCTATCGCAAGAAGTGTGATGGTAAAACCTAGCATGTCGAAATTGATTCTGTAGGCAAAATTCTGCATCCATTTGTTAATCAGGAAGTAAGCTGGAATAGCAAGCGCAGTTGAAATTACTAACAGAACATAAGTTTCTTTGAACAAAAGCACTACGATTTGCATAATGCTGGATCCATAAGTCTTTCTGATAGCAATCTCTTTTGTACGCAAAATTGTGGCGAAAGAAATCAACCCCAGAAGTCCGAGACAGGAAATAATTATGGATAATATTGAGAAAATCAGCATAATCTGACTTGTTTGTTTCTCAGATCGGAATATACGATCGAAGTAATCTTCCAACCAAAATGAATCAAGCGGGTAATTTGGGGCCATTGAACTCCAGGTTTCGTCAACAAATTGCATAACATCTGAATTAGCTTCTCCATTTGTTTTAATACATAAGTACCCATGAGAACCTCTTCCGATTGTGTACAGTATAGCAGGACCGATTGGTTGTTGCATTGATTCGAAATGAAAGTCCTTTACTACACCTATGATGGGTATGTATTCAATTTCATCGCTGTTTTGGGATGGAAACCAGAATCTGGTTTCAAGGGGATTCTCAATTTGGAGTTCTCTCATTGCTGCCTCATTAATAATCACCCCTGATGAGTCTGTAGATCTCTCTATATCGAAAAATCGTCCTTCTGCCATCTCAAGTCCCATAACTTCATCCCATTCGAAACTAACAGACGTTGACATTAGGGTGTATATTTCATCCGGTCCGTGTCCCTCAAGGAAGTGTGCGTTATTTGAGAATATGGTTCCAGGTAAGTGCCGAGACCGTGCAACTTGCTGAATATTGGCCTGACTCATAAGTTCTGTTCTGAATGCATCATATTGAGTGCCCAAAAATTCTCCACTATTGACAATGAGTACATCCTCTTTTTCAAATCCCAGGTCTTTATTTTGCATGAATTTCAATTGCCGGTAGGCAGTGGTAGTACTGGTTAGAATAATCAGTGTTACGGCGAATTGCAATACAACCAATACTTTTCGTAGTCTGCCACGGTTGCTGGTGCCACTTAAAGTGCCTTTAAGAACAATGGCTGGTTGTGTATTTGCCAGAACTAAAGCCGGATATAATCCGGCAAGTATCCCAACAATGATTCCCAATGCTAATAAAGCCATAATCAGATAAATGCTGCTTAAGGGGTTAAATATTAGTGATGATTGGACTAAATTGTTAAAGATCGGCATTAGTAGTAATGCCGCAATTATTGCGAGTATTAATGAAATGAGGCTTAAGAGAGTGGATTCAGTAAGGAATTGGATAATTAGCGAAGATCGGGATGATCCTAATAGTTTCCTGATCCCAACTTCCAGCGAGCGACTAACAGATCTTGCTGTTGCCAGATTAATGAAATTGATGCTGGCAACAATCAGGATTAACAGGGCTAATGCACCGAATATCAATACATATGATTTGTTGCCTGTGGGCTCAATTTCATATTGTTGGTGAGATGAAAGATGAATGTCTGTAAGTTTGGTGGTGATATAATTAAAGGTGTTTCCCTGAGCATAGAAATCATCTATGCTTAAGTTCAGCATTTGCTTCAGCAGAGGGCCGACCTAAAATAATTCTTAAACATAGATTTAGATTTGATGAGATCAGTAAATAAGTCCATCCTTAAGACGGTGAATAAACCAGTTAGTTACAAATCCAAAACTAAAATACCCAGGATAATTTTGCAAAGAGTGATTGGTCCTGATTGAATTCCTCGGTAACTATAGTTGCGCCTCGTTGATAAGCCAGCTGAACAGATCCGAATGGAGGGAGGAAACGCCACACAAAAACAAACTGGGCTGTTTGGCGAGTGAGGTCAAAGTCAGGATTAAATACCCGCTCAGTGACATCATATCGTGATTGGTAGAAGAGTTTGAAGTAGAGGTCTTTGTTCAGGTAATAGGTCGATCGAACATAGTGGATAACCGTATTGTCATCATCATTATCCGGGTCAAACCAATATCCTCTGATCTGATAAGAGAGATTCCAGCCATCAAGAATTTTTACATCGAAACCTACAGAGGCATGCTGCAAATCACGGTCGTAATTGAATCCCTTTCCATATCCGGAGGACAAAGAAAAGCCTCTTTTATTATTGTAGCTCAGGGTACCTGAAGCGTCCCGGTTTCTGAAATCCTTTTCATAACGTTTGAATTCTTCTGTCCAGTTCAATCTAAGATTCCATTTTTTTAGAAAACTGGTAGTCAGGCTATTATCAACTTCCCAGCTTCGTAGAATACCAGTCATACCCCAGTACATATTATAATTGATGCTGGGTGATACCTCTTCCAGTCCGTAACGGTTGATCCAGAATTTATGCCTGACATTGGTATCAAATTCTCTGCGATTATCATCACGTATCATGCCGATTGCATTCATGTTTTTCCTTACGTGTTCTCCCACATGGGTGTAGCGGACATGAAAATGAGAAGTTTTTGAATCAAAAGAAGGACGGAGGAAGTATGTCCAGCTACCTGTTTTGTATTCTCCATAACTTTTCACCAACTGCGATGTCATTCCCAGGTACCTGGTGAAGAAGAGGGTAGTGGCCAAACCGAGAGATCCTTGATTTTCTCCCTTAAATAATCTGTTGGCTCCTATTATTCCAATATTTGAGGCATTCCTGAGATCGCGATTGACCCTGAAAACACTGTATAATGCATTGTCACCAGAGTCTAAAGCTGAATAAACTGAATTTGGATCAGACTGAGTAGTAAGGGCATTAATTTTCCATTTATCCACCTTCCCATTGAATTTAACACCCCAGGGGATATCGCCGATTCGTCGCGAATAGAACTGCTTGATACGCGTTGAGTAGTTCTCGGCTCCTTCCATAAAGAAGGGACGTTTTTCAGGATATGACAGCTCAAAACGGGTCAGATTAACCTGTTCAACATCTCCTTCAATGGTTGCAAAATCAGGATTTACCGTGGCATCAAGACTCAGGTTGCTTGACAGGTTTACGCGTACATCACCACCTACCTCAAAGCTTGGTTTATTTCCCTGCTGTACCTGCATTTGTGCGTATGGAATAAATGAAAAGCGCTTGCCTTCAGTTTCGAGCAGGTTGAGCCCGGTAATTGACCCAATCTCAGCAATTCTGAACCATTCGGATAAACCCGATACCCAATGGCTCATTTCAAGATTACGCGGGATATACCGAATAACGTTAAGGCCCCAATTTGTCTTTTTCCGATTATAACGGATGGATGAAAAAGGGATGGCCACTTCTGCCGACCAACCCTTTGTATTGATATCTCCGGCA
This sequence comes from Bacteroidota bacterium, assembly GCA_034658635.1. Taxonomy (GTDB): domain Bacteria; phylum Bacteroidota; class Bacteroidia; order Bacteroidales; family UBA12481; genus JABHCC01. Next base: position 9,108 of record JAYEFL010000364.1, read on the forward strand.
GATTCCCAGTTTACATCCCATTTAGTATCCTGTGTGCGTCCATTATCAGCCCAACGCTCATCTTGCTGTGTACCCAGGGCATTGACGATGAAATAGTAGGCATTGTTATCATCATCAAAAGAATCAATCACCAGCGCAATGGCATCGTCGTCCGACACTTCTCCGTCTCGCTTTGTGATTTTCGTTGATATTTTGTCAGGATCTGGATCTTCACATTCGATCCCGAAATATATATACTTCTTGCTATACAATATTCGAACCCTGGTAGAAAAACTGGCTTTTTCACCGTAAGCAGGTTCGAGTTGAGTAAACCCGGTGAGTATATCGGCATTATCCCAAACGGCTTCATCCAGTATCCCATCGACCTGAATTTCAGTTTCTGTTTGCATGGCTTCAACAGATTGAGCAAAGGAGTGTTGTTTAGCAATAGTCAGCAGGAAAATCAATAGAACGAGAGTAAGGCTTAGGCTTTTGGTAGACATAGCAGAATGATAAAATTAGCAGGCTAAATGTACCGATTATTGTGCTTATTCAGCAGAAGGATGGAGCTTTTCCGAAATCCAATATTTAATCACTGATTGACGAGTAATACCCAATCGATGAGCTTCCCGGTCGAGTTCTTTAACCATCCATGCCGGGAAATCTATACTTACACGCCTGGGTTTTAATCCAGGCCGTTCAGCTTCTTCAACTATCAGGTATTCAGTTATTTCGTCACCCTTGTCAAAAATAGTGTCAAATTCTTCAGCTCTTATAGATTTCTTTTTCATCTTGTCTTGATTTTCGCACGGAGATAATCCGGATTGCTTCACCCCTCAGGGTATAAACTGCAGACCAATAATTATTTTTGAACCGTACAACCATTAAAAACCGTGTTTCGTTTAAAGTCCTGGCCGGAATAACTATTCGCTCCGGGTCAAACCATAAATGCTGTGCTTCGTGAAAATCGATCCCATGTTTCTCTTTATTACTTATACTTTTAAGATTTTCGAATTCGAAAGTCATGACTGCGATTTCAGACAAATGTACAATAATTAATCAATTATTGTGCTAAAATAGCACGGTTATTAACGATAATGTAATCACTTATTAATTTTCGCCTGATACTCCTTCATCTGTTTTGTGGGTTCTATTATTGAGTAACCTTCCCAGATTGTATCGGAATATGATGTGATGCGTTCCGGTTTGACTGCTTTTTCTGTAATGTTCCTAAACCGGATGTCACTGAAACTTTCCCGATAAACCACCAATTGCTCAAAGCATGATTCCTGGTATCCCTGCAGGTTCAGATCCAGAGCTGCTTCATACAGTTTCTTATTGAATAGTGGTCGTTTTTCTTTTCTAATAATTTCGAATGCTCTTTTTACTCCGTATCTGTTAGCGCTTCTTTGCATTGTGTACTTTGGAAAGTAGCCAAACTCATCTTTTTCGTAAAGCAACAAACCAGCATCTACTTCCTCATTGTAATTGACTCCTAACAGTTTGATCCCCTTTTCTTTTTTTCTTTGCTTCAGAGAGTATTCAATTCTTAAAATAGCGTAAGTTTCAATCGAAATATAGATCATTCCCTGGTAGTCTGAACCAAGTAAACCGGTAAAACTAAGAGCGTAGGCGTCCTCTCCCCTGATCCCGATAATCCCCACATTCTGGTACTTGTATCGGTTCGGCTTTTGGATAAAATCCCAGCCCCAGGGCAAGTCACCGGTCAAGACAAATAATTCCACAATACGGTACATTGAATCTCGTTTTGCCTCAGCATTTTGTACACTGTCGTTCTCCAATCCTGAAACCTCTACATGCGATTCCTTGAAAGACAAGATACCTGTTCGATACTTCCAAAAAGTATTATCATCAGTTTTAGTATCGAATAAATCAGTCAGAACCTTTTCAATCCTGTCGAGTCCACCACCGTCATCTTCTTTTAGGATCACATGCTTTATCCCTTCAACTTTATATTTTGCTTTTGCTGAGTCTTGTGGAGGAATCGAATAAAGCGTATATAAATGGTCTGTATATGAACGATTATATCTTGGTATACTATCTACCATTTCCTTGACAATTTTTTCATCAATTTCCGGAATTGTGCTCTTCTCAAGTGTAATGTCAAAGGCATTGATGTATGATGCATTGTTACTCCTTATAAACACTTCTCTTTTTTGAGCAATTCGGGGATAGTTCACCTCCCTTCTTTCCAAGGCTTTTTGAATAAGTTCCTTCGGACTATAGGGATTGGCTATGATGGCAATTGTTCTGAGCTTGACAGGCTTCTCCCTGATTTTAACAGTCATACCATCTGTCATGTCACTAACCGCTATCGTAAACGTTTTATAAGCAATGTAATAAAAAGCAATACTGTCACTTTGCCCGATTCTCTCAAGGTTGAGGGTGAATTCCCCGTTTTGATTGCTAACCGTTCCGTAGGTACTTCCAACGACAGCAATATTGACGAATGGCATTGCTATATCAGTGTCAGTATCAATAACAACTCCACGTACCTGCTGTTGGGCAAGCAAGGAAACTGATTGACTAATTATCAAAAGAATTACGTAATTAATAAGGTAATAAACTACGTAGTTCCTCTTCATCTATTTAAATTTTCTCCTGATTTGGAATTATACAGATTATTTCAAAATCCTCATCATAAGGATTCTTGAACTGGTGTAATTCATTGGGTGGCACGAAGAGTGATTGGCCTTCGCTCAGCTCATGCTCCACTTCATCCTTATCAATGATTATTCCATGCTTACTTTCAATTTTGATCACATGCTCGTAGTTATGCGTATGTCGGGGTGTATTTCCACCCGGCGCAATAATGAACTGTCGCATAATAATATTGTCTGAACTGTCATCTGTGCCAATCAGAATCTTCATCTTAACATCCTTGGCTCCGTCCATGTGAACCTCTTTAGCCTGGATCTTATTATTATTGTTGATTTTCATCGTTGTTTGATTAAGCCCAAATTCACTGATTTATAGAGCAATTCATCTATGGGTGATGTTTCTCAACCAATGGCCATACTCTTAAAAGCCTCGAGTACCAGAAATACTGGCCAAACAAATGCTTTTAGAATGCCTAATACTCCCATCCAAAAACTGGTGGCCTGGCCGATAAAGAAAATTGCAGCTCCGATTAATCCAAGTCCATAAATTGCACCGCTGGGTGCTTGGCATTTCATGTTATTTTCCATGGTTTTATTATTATTATTATTATCCTGCTAACTCTTGCAAAGCCTCTATAAAAACATCCAACTCCTGAGGAGTAGTATAAACATTTGGCGTAATTCTACATCCGGCTACTCCAGGGCGATTTATGGCAACCGTGTATATCTTGTATTTATTAAGAAGAGTCTTCGACATTTCGCCAGGTGCCATGCCCTTGATGCCAACATTAGCTATACCACATGCCCTGTCTGGATCTGAAGGAGTATTTATGATTATATTGGGTGTGTTCCTAACCTGCTTAGTCCAGTAGGTTTGTAAATACCTTAATCGTTCTTCTTTTCTTGCTCCACCTAATTTATTATAATAGTCAATAGAGTCTGCAATAGTGAGGTCTGTGTGTACTGCAGTAGTGCCGATGTGAGCTAACCTGGAAATATCATCTTTGGATCTTTTCCCCTCAGCCATAAAAGGCCAAATATCTTTGATTCGTTTCTTTTTGACGTACAACAATCCACCTCCCAGAGGAACACTGAGCCATTTATGCAGGCTTGCGCCATAGTAGTCGCAATGCAATTCTTCCATATTAAATTGTATATGGGCAACTGCATGAGCACCGTCAACCAGTACCTGAACTCCATGTTTGTGAGCCATATCGCATATTTTACGGACAGGAAGTACATGTCCGGTAATATTTATCATATGGCAGATCATAATCATCCGGGTTTTATCAGTAATTGCATTTTCATAGAGACTGACAATCTCATCGTCTGATTCAGGATCATTGGGAACCATAACTCTTTTGTTGACCACACCATATTGCTCCGCAACCTGATCAAACATATTTAGCATTGCACCATAATCTTGTTCTGCCATAATTGCCTCATCACCAGCCTTCCATGGGAATCCGCCAATAATCATATCAAGAGATTCCGTCGCGTTTCGGGTCAGTATAAGTTCTTCAGTTGAGCATCCCACCAGATCTGCTAACTTTTTCACCATTTTCTTTTTATTGTCCCCCTGTACGGTTCGCATATAGTAGGAAGCCTGATAATTGACCTCCCGTACGTGCTTGATGAATTTCTCCAGCACTTCCTGGGGCTGCATGCAGTAATAGCCATTCTCCAGATTAATATAGTCTGGTTTCAGGCGATATCCTTTCCTGATACCTGCCCAGAAGTCTTCATCTCCGGCAAGTTCACCTGCAGGTATATTTGCATGCATGCTAATCCATTTTTCCAGTCCGAAAACCGGAGGGGCTGCGGCCAGGCTAAGCAAGCCAAGGCTTTTTAGAAAGGTCCGTTTGTCCATAATCCGATTATTTTAGTCTGAGCGAGTCAATAAAGATATAAAATATGCAGAGGATCATGAACTCCGACATCTTTCATCATTTTTCAATACCTTGTAATCAGAAATTTGCATTCATTTTTTTAACCTAAATTAAACCAATGAAAAGTGTTGTTCGTTTGCTATTGTTAGCCATTTGTGCCATTGTATTATTTTCTTGTAGTAATTCACAAAAGGTTGAAGTTGAGTCGCTCATGGCTGAATTAGATGCTGAAGCCCCACTAAACACCCTTACAAAGAAGGAACAGAAATCAGGATGGGAACTGATGTTCGACGGCAAAAGTCTTGATGGCTGGCATGGCTTTAACATGCAAGACGCTCCGGATTGTTGGAGGGCTGAAGATGATGCTCTGAAGATAATCAATGAGGGTGGGGCAGAGAGTGCAGAGGGGATTCTCACAGATAAAAAATACAAAAGCTTTGCGTTGAGTCTTGACTTTCAGTTGACCCATGGAGCCAATTCTGGTGTTCTTTTTCATGTTTCTGAAAATACAAAGTATACTTATGCATACGAGACAGGAACTGAATTTCAGATTATTGATCATGCAAACTGGCCTGATCCTCTGGAAGGCTGGCAGATTTGCGGAGCAAACTATGCCATGCACGCACCGAAAGTGGAGGCCTTTAAGCCAGTTGGAGAGTGGAATCAAATGATGTTGGTAGTTGATGGGAATTTTGTGACACATGTTCTTAATGGGGAGATCGTGGTGGAGTATGAAAAGTACTCAGATGAATGGACTGAACTAAGGAACAGCGGGAAATGGAGTGATTATCCAGACTATGGTAAGTTTGATGAGGGCTATATCACCCTGCAGAACCACGGTACTCGGGTGAATTTCAGGAATATCAAGATCAACGAATTAACCAATTAACTATGTCAGATACTAATTTTACCCGTCGAAGTTTTTTGAAGAAAACTGCTGTTGTTGGTGCAGGAATTACAATAGTGCCCAGTTTTACAGTTAGTGGTTTGGGATACAAGGCTCCCAGCGACCGTATGAATATTGTTGGCATTGGAGTTGGGGGCAAAGGTCATGCAAATCTACTGGCTATGAATTCAGAGAATATTATTGGTCTTTGTGATGTGGACTGGAGATATGCCAGTAATTGTTTTAAAGCATTTCCCAAAGCAAAAAAATATTATGATTGGCGAAAGATGTTTGATGAATTGGGTGATTCTATTGATGCTGTGATGGTTGCTACTGCCGATCATACTCATGCATTGGTGGCAGCTAATGCAATGGCTATGGGAAAGCATGTTTATTGCCAAAAGCCGCTGACTCATTCAGTTTATGAATCTAGATTATTGACTAAGTTGGCTCACAAACACAAGGTGGCCACACAAATGGGCAATCAGGGAAATTCCGGACACGGTGTACGTCAGATTTGTGAATGGATATGGAATGGTGAAATTGGAGAGGTTAAAGAGGTTCATACCTGGACTAATCGTCCGATTTGGCCACAGGGCTTACAACGTCCTGCTGACGCCATGACTCCCCCAGACACACTTGATTGGGATCTTTTTATTGGTCCGGCTCCCATGCGCCCTTATCATGAGACCTATACTCCATGGAACTGGCGTGGATGGTGGGATTTTGGAACGGGTGCTTTTGGAGATATGGCTTGTCACGTGGTGGATCCGGTTTATCAGGCCCTTAAGCTGGGTTATCCCGATTCCATCAATGGCAGTTCAACTCTACTAAATACTGAAAGCGCACCGCAGGCTGAAAAAGTGAAATTCAATTTCCCCGCTCGTGAAAATGTGAATAAAGTGAAAATGCCGGCCGTAGAAGTATACTGGTACGATGGAGGATTACTCCCTGATAGACCAGATCTAATGGCGGATGGAGAAGGATTCATGAAAGACGGAATGGGTGGATGTTTGTTTGTTGGATCGAAGGATACCCTGATATGTGGTACTGGTGGATTTAATCCAAGGTTGCTTTCTGGCAGGATGCCTGAAGTTACTCCATATATCCGCAGAATCTCCGGGGCAGTAGGCTATGTAGATGGACCTCATGAGCAAGACTGGATAAGGGCTTGCAAGGAATCACCAGAAAACAGACTTGAGAGCACAGCCAATTTTGGGTATTCTGGTCCTTTTAACGAAATGGTATTGCTGGGAGTATTAGCGATTCGTTTGCAAGGCCTGAACAAAACCCTGAAGTGGGATGCTGAGAATATGAGGTTCACCAATATTTCTGCTGATGAAACCTTCAAGGTGGTAACTTCTGATGATTTTAAAGTGGTTGACGGGCATCCTCATTTTACAACAAAACATGTCACATTGAATGCCCTGGAAGCAGCAAGTGAATATATTAAACATACTTATCGGGATGGATGGCAATTGCCAGAAATGCCAGTCAGTCTTTGAGTTATACATATTAAACATAAAATAAAGCATGAATGCAAGCTATCAAAAGACTAATCGGCCTTATTTGCTTTTCATTGCATTAGCGGCGGCTTTCGGCGGTTTTTTATTTGGCTATGATACAGCCGTGATTTCGGGTACAATAGGTTTAGTAAAAGAACAGTTTGCACTAAATACAGCCCTGGAGGGCTGGTTTGTTAGTTCAGCATTGGTAGGTTGTATCAGTGGTGTAGCAGTTGCAGGTGAATTATCCGATCGGTTTGGTAGAAAAAGGTCTCTTATTGCTTCAGGCCTCCTCTTTTCCATTTCTGCTATCGGGTGTATGCTATCAGGGTCGCATGCAGAACTGATCATATTCAGATTGGTTGGTGGTTTAGGTGTAGGGGTAGCATCCATGTTGTCGCCTCTGTATATTTCGGAGATTTCGCCTGCTAAAATTCGGGGTAGAATGGTTGCATTGTACCAGTTTGCAATTACCCTCGGTATTTTGTCTGCTTATTTTGCTAATGCTTTAATGCATAACCTTAGTGAAAATATTACTTCGCTAAATCCGGATGGCTTGTGGCATGAAGTATTAATAAGTAACGTGTGGCGTGGTATGTTTGGTAGCGAAATAATTCCTGCTCTCCTGTTTTTTATTGCAATGTTTTTTGTCCCTTCCAGTCCGCGTTGGCTGGCTTCAAAAAACAGGAACGAGGAAGCAGGCAGAGTATTGGAAAAAATTAACAATAAAGATATTGCAAAAAAAGAGTTGGAGTCAATCAAACTTGCAATATCCCTTGAGTCAGAGGGGTCATGGTCAGTATTGCGTCAAAAGGGCTTACGCATAGCAGTTCTTGCAGGGATTGGCTTAGCTGTATTATCTCAGTTCACAGGTATTAATGCCATTATTTATTATGGGCCGCGAATCATGGAAGAAGCAGGGATAAAACTGAGCAATGCATTGGGAGGCCAGGTGATTATTGGTTTTGTAAACGTGGCAGCTACTGTCTTTGCTATTATGAAGATTGATCAATATGGTCGAAAGAAACTCTTGCAGGGAGGAATAACCGGGATGTTTATCTCCTTAATAATTGTGGGTGTTTTATTTTTGATTGGAAAAACACAAGGTATATTATTGTTGATTTTTATTTTAACATTCATAATATCTTTCGCGATTGGTTATGGCCCCGTGGTTTGGGTGTTGCTTTCAGAGCTTTATCCTACTAAGGTCAGGGGGCGTGCCATGTCGGTAGCTATACTGGCTTTATGGGTTGGCTGTGCTATTATCGGACAAGTGGTACCATGGATGCTGGAGACGCTTACTCCCGCAGGAACATTTTTTGTATTTGCAATTTGTTGTATCCCTGTCCCATTTATCCTAAAAAAAATACCGGAAACTAAAGGTATGTCGCTGGAAGAGATTGAGGAGATTTGGAGAGTCGATGGAACCAAATGATACAGCGATATCAAGATAAATGGAAGTATAATAGTATTACAAAAATTCAATTTTATGCTATCTGTAAATAAAAGCTTTAAAATCATCAACTTCTCAGAATCCCCTCTAAATAAAGGAGAGTACGAAAATTGCACTTTTATTTCCTGCACCTTTGCCCAATCAGACTTATCAAATATCACCTTTGTAGAGTGTGAATTTGAGAATTGTGATTTCAGTATGGCAAAGTTGAGCAATACTACTTTGAACGATGTGCGATTCATAAATTGCAAAATGCTGGGCCTCAACTTTAGCGAGTGCAATACCTTTATATTGTCTCTTGATTTCAAAGACTGTCACCTGAATTTGTCCTCTTTTTTCAAACTGAAATTAAAAAACACCAGGTTCATAAACTGCAGTTTGCAAGAAGTAGATTTCGCTGAAGCAGATTTAAGTAGTTCAGTATTTAGTGATTGCGATCTGAATGGTGCCATGTTTGAGAATACTGGATTAGAAAAAGTAGATTTTAGAACATCCAGGAATTACTCAATAGATCCTGATCTGAATAGAATAAAAAAGGCAAAATTCTCGATGCCTGGAATTGCGGGATTGTTGGATAAGTATGATATTGAGATAGAATAATCCCAGATGTCTGTATGAATGTACAATTTTCCAATACGCCAAAACTAACCATCATGAAAAAGAGTAAAAATTCGATAGACAGGAGAAAATTTGTAAAGCAAACCCTAACAGGCGTGGGTGGTGTAATTCTGGCCCCAACAATCTTATCGGCGTGCGCAAAAGGAGCAAATGATCTTGTTCATATTGCTCACATAGGTGTAGGAAGCAGAGGCACCGCAGAGCTTAGAAGTTATTTTGTGCCTTTAACAGATTCTCGTTCAGTTGCCATTTGTGATGTTTTCCAGAATCGTCGTTTGGGAGGTACTGGATTGGTAAACAAGTATTACAAAGAAAATGAGATCACAGCTCCTGAGTGTAAACCTTATTTAGACTTTGAGGAAATTCTTGAGCGAAAAGATATTGATGCTGTACATATAACTACTCCTGATCATTGGCATGTTCCTGCTGCAATTAAAGCTGCCAGGGCAGGGAAGCACATCATGTTGGCGAAGCCCCTGGGATTGAGTTATCCGAATTATATGATGCTTGATAAAGAATTGAAAGCTAATGATGTAAGGTTTCATTATGGAACTCAGCAACGCGCAGCACAGCATATGAAAGTTGGAATAGAATTGGTGAAAGAGGGAGCCATAGGTGAGATTGAAAGAGTTGATGTTTGGTGCCCGTCTGCCAATCCTGTTGAATCTCCTGTTTGTCATGAAGTACCGGTTCCTGATACTTTTGATTTTGACAAATGGACAGGCCCCGCACGATTAAATCCCTATTGTCCGGAATTGGTTACAAATAATGGCTCTTGGTTTAATAATGACTATAGCATAGGATTCCTGGCCGGATGGGGAGCACACCCACTTGATATCATGGTTTGGGCCTTGAAAGACCAGATGCTTGGAGAGTACACCTGCAAGGGCAAAGGAGCATTCTGGGCTCCCGGAGGCTTATATAATAATGTGAATTCCTGGGATTTGGATTATTATTTCAAGCAAGGATTGAAATTACATTTCTTCAGTGATGATGTAGCAAATTCTAAGAATCTGTATGACTATCGTGATAATAAAGAATCAAATGGTACAACCTTCTACGGTAGCAAAGGATGGATTTCACTAAGCAGGGGATCTGTCCAGTCAAATATCCCGGAGATCAATACTAAGATTAGTGAGAAGATTATAGACTATATTGGCATGGGACAGTTATTTGTTGATATATGCAAAGGAAAAAAAGAAGAGGTTTGTCCGCTCAGCGATGCAATTTTATCTGATTCAATAAGTCATATGGGAAATATTGCCATCAGAACTCAGAGAAAAATCACCTGGGATACCAAATTGGGCAAAGTTATTGATGACGATGAAGCAAACAGCTTGTTTATAAGAGCAATGAGGGAGCCTTATCAGGTGTAATAATAACCATATGAACCGAACATGACAAAAGGAAAACTATTTTGACGCACACACGGATGATTATTTTTGTTATGTGAGCTACATCCGACAAATAGAATTAAATATAAACGTATGAAATATTCAACAACAATCTTCTCCTGCATGATTCTTCTTGCTATGGTAGCCTGTAGTGCACCTGAAAATGAAGAAATAATTAGCAATGACTGGCCGGTTTTTAAGCATTACGACCAAGAGCATATTGACAAGGTTGCTTTGCCTCTGGGGGGCATTGGAACAGGAACCGTTTCCCTCGGAGGAAGAGGAGATCTTAGGGATTGGGAGATTATGAATCGTCCGGGTAAAGGTTTCAAAGCCGGACCGGGAGGAAATCGTCATCCATTTTTTGCAGTTTTTGTTGATGATGGAACAAAAAAGCAATCTTCTGCCTTACTCGGACCAGTTCCGATTGAAGATTATGAGTGTAAAGAAGGAAGAAAACCCGACAACCATGGCTTACCACGGTTTAGAAATTGCAGCTTCGATGCTGCATATCCTTTTGGTACGGTCAATCTTTCTGATACTCGTATGCCGATTGACGTTAAGATTATGGGATTTAATCCCTTAATTCCGGGTGATGCAGATGCAAGCGGGATCCCTGTCGCCGTACTGAAATACCTAATAACAAATACAACAGAGAAGCCATTAACAGTCTCAGTATGTGGGGTAATGGAGAACTTCATTGGTGCTGACGGGGAAACAGGATATAGAGATTGGAAAGGAGACTTCAACCCTTCAGGCGCGAAGGATAATAAGAATGTCTTTAAAGAATCAAATGTTAAGGGTATATATATGTACTCTGAAGGAGTTGATTCACTGGCTGAACAATGGGGTACAATGGCATTAACTACCGATGCGGCCAATGACGTAAGTTATAGAACTTCATTTATTAGCAGATCGTGGGGAGATGCTTTATTGGACTTTTGGGACGATTTTGGTGATAATGGTGAACTTGAAAACAGAAAACAACCTGTAACTGTTCATGATCCTAATGCTGCATTGGCAGTAAAGACAGAAATACCCGCTCACTCAACAAAAGAAGTTGCATTTTACCTCAGCTGGCATTTTCCTAACAGAAAAGCCTGGTCGAATGAAGTTGTCGGAAACTATTACACCACTCAATACACAGATGCCTGGGATGTTATAGATAAAACTCAGCCACGGTTGCAGGAGTTAGAAAACAAAACAATCGAGTGGGTAAGTGCATTCGTTAATAGTGATCTCCCGGAGGTGGTTAAAGAAGCTGCATTGTTTAATATAAGTACGCTTCGTTCACAAACCACATTTAGAATTGAGAGTGGACATATGATGGCATGGGAAGGTTGTATGGATACCCGTGGTTCGTGTTGGGGTTCATGCACACATGTTTGGAACTACGAACAGGCAACAGCTTTTCTTTTTGGTGATTTAGCAAAATCTATGCGGGAAATAGAGTTTGCTTACTCGACTCAGGAAAATGGCTTAATGTCGTTCAGAACGAATCTACCATTGTCAAAATCAACAGGTTGGAGCTTGGCTGCGGCTGATGGACAAATGGGAACTATCATGAAGATGTATCGCGAGTGGCAATTATCCGGTGATGACGAATTTCTTGATGAATTGTGGCCCAATGTGAAAAAAGCTGTTGAATTTTGCTGGATAACCGGAGGCTGGGATGACGATATGGACGGTGTTATGGATGGTTGTCAGCACAACACAATGGATGTGGAATATTACGGACCCAATCCTCAAATGGAGCTATGGTACTTAGGTGCCTTGCGCGCAGCAGAGGAAATGGCTAAATACCAAAATGATATAGAATTTGCGGAAAAGTGTCATTCACTTTATGAAAAAGGTTCAAAATGGACAGATGAGAACCTTTTTAACGGAGAATACTATGTCCATATTATTCAACCTCCTGTTGAAGGTGATAGTATTGCTCGGGGACTTACACACTCAATGGGAGCAAAAGACAGAAGGGATCCTGATTATCAATTGGGAGAAGGTTGTTTAGTCGATCAATTAGTTGGACAATACATGGCCCATATTCTTGATTTAGGTTATCTGGTTAAAAAGGAAAATTTAGAAACCACTTTGGAAAGCATTCTGAAATACAATCACAAAGAAAACATGCTGGATCATTTCAACCCCATGCGTTCCTACGCGTTGGGGGATGAGGCAGCTTTATTAATGGCAAGCTTTCCATATAGTCGTCCGAATGTTCCATTCCCATATTTCTATGAAGTGATGACAGGGTTTGAATATACTGCTGCGATTGGAATGTTATACGAAGGGATGGAGCAGGAAGGACTATCAACTATTAATGATATTCGTAAGCGATATGATGGAAAGAAACGTAATCCATTCAATGAGGCAGAATGTGGGCACCATTATGCCAGAGCTATGGCAAGTTGGGCAGCCCCAATAGCCTTAACAGGGTTTAATTATTCGGGTGTTTCCAAAACGATGAAGTTTAAGGCAAATGAGGGATTGTATTTTTGGTCGAACGGATATAGTTATGGAACAATAGAAATTAAATTCCAAAATGCGAAATACGATATACGGATAAAAACTCTTGGAGGAAAACTGGAGTTGAAAAGCTTTGAATTGAGAGACAAAGGTTCAAAGGATTTTGAAAAAGTTCAGGTGATTGAAGATGGGGATGAGGTGAGTTTTAAAATTATGGGATAACAAAATGGAGCCAGTAGATATTAAACAAAGGATACTTGACGAAATTTCAAAGACTGAAAAACTAATCATGGAATATAAGGAAATGACTAAGCCAGTGGCTCCAGATTGTGCAATTGGACGAATTTCCCGAATGGATGCCATCAATAATAAAAGTGTTACAGAAGCTTCATTGCGTCAAGCCGAGGAGAAATTAATGAATTTACATCGAATTTTCTCTCAGTTTGGGAGTAAGGATTTTGGACTTTGCCTGAAATGCAGGAAACCTATACCTTTAGGTAGGGTTTTGTTCAGACCTGAAAGTTTGTATTGTGTTAATTGTGCTAAATAGAATTATGTTATCTTTGCCGCCTTTATCGAAAATACATGACTTTCAAAGATTTAGGAATTATAGAGCCAATCCTTAGAGCCCTTGAGGCTGAAGGCTATGCTCACCCTACACCGATTCAGGAACAATCCATTCCGATCCTTTTACGCAGGAAAGACCTGCTCGGATGCGCCCAGACAGGTACCGGTAAAACAGCAGCTTTTGCTATCCCAATACTTCAACAGCTTTTTTTGGATAGAAATCGTAACAAGGGCAGGCGTAAGATTAAGGCACTTATTGTAACGCCTACGAGGGAATTAGCAATTCAGATAGGGGAGGGATTCTCAACCTACGGTAAGTTTACCGGAATTAGAAATACCGTTATTTATGGCGGAGTAAAACAGGGCCCGCAAACCGATAACCTTCGCAGAGGGGTTGATGTGCTCGTTGCTACCCCCGGACGACTTCTGGATCTGATAGATCAGGGATACATTACATTAAAGGATGTGAAATTCTCGGTGCTTGATGAGGCCGATCACATGCTTGACATGGGATTTATCCACGATATTCGCAAGGTGATAGATAAGTTGCCAAAAGAACGCCAGTCGCTTTTCTTCTCGGCAACGATGCCTTCTGCAATAATTGACTTATCAAGGAAAATTCTTGGTAATCCAGAGAAAGTGACAATACAGCCTGAGCAAGCTACAGCCGAAAAGGTTGAGCAGGCTGTTTATTTTGTGAGCAAGAGGGGTAAAATCAAATTATTGATTCACCTGCTAAAAAAGAAACCTGTTAGTTCCGCTCTCATATTTTCCAGAACAAAACACGGAGCAGACAAGATTGTTAAAATGCTTAGAAGGGCAGACATCCAGGCAGAAGCCATTCATGGTAATAAGTCACAAGGCGCACGTCAAAGGGCTTTGGGCAATTTTAAAAGTGGACGCTCAAGTATTCTGGTAGCTACCGACATAGCTGCTCGTGGTATAGACGTGGAGGAAATATCCCATGTAGTTAATTATGACCTGCCAAATGTTTCAGAGACTTATATTCACCGTATTGGTCGTACAGGAAGAGCACAGGCCAGCGGGATAGCATGGTCGTTTTGCAACGATGAAGAAAAAGCTTACTTACGAGACATCCAGAAGCTAATTAACCAGAGAATTCCGGTCATAACAGATCATCCCTACGTTGATTACGAGAAAGATGAACCGGCACAAGCCCCGTCCCGACCACGAAGACCATATCAGCAATCGAGATCAGGCAATGCCGGGGGCGGAGGTACAAAAAAACGCAGGCAGTACTATCCAAGGCAACGAGGCTGAGGCAGTGTTGGTCACTTGGAGTATTGGTTATTTAGTATATTGGTTACTTGGTTAATTAGTATATTAGTATTTTCGGTTTATCAGTACAAAATTCAAGAATCCAAGCAACCAAGTAACCAGCATCTCCATGCAAAACAAGAAGAAAGAGCATCCCAAGGAGAAATTTCGCTTACATCCTCGAAATAGGCATCGTGAACGCTATGATTTCACGAAACTTGTTGCCAGTTGTCCGGATTTGACTCAATTTGTGAAGTTGAATATCTACGATGATGAGTCGATTGATTTTTTCAATCCTGATGCGGTGAGGATGTTGAACACAGCCCTTTTAAAGCATTTTTATGGTATCGAAAATTGGCATATTCCAGCTGAATATTTATGTCCGCCAATCCCTGGGAGAGCAGACTATATTCACTACATGGCTGATTTATTAGGTGGTAGCAACTATGGCAAAGTACCTATAGGTGGTAGTGTTAAATGTTTGGATATTGGTGTTGGTGCAAATTGCATTTATCCGATTATTGGTGTCAAAGAATACGGATGGTCGTTTGTTGGTACTGATATTGACCCGCTTGCGATTGAATCTGCGAGCAAAACAATAGATTCGAATCCTTCATTGAAGGGAAAGATAGTATTGCGTTTGCAGAATAATCCAAAAGACATTTTTTATGGTATTATTCAACCCGATGAGATATTTGATTTATCTGTATGTAATCCTCCTTTTCATGCATCCCCTGAAGAAGCCCGGGCTGGTTCAGTACGTAAGCTAACTAACTTGAAAGGTGAGAAGCCCACCAAGCCAATTCTAAACTTCGGAGGTCAAAGCAGCGAATTATGGTGCGAAGGGGGAGAGGCGAGATTTATACGGGAAATGATTCGTGAAAGCAGAAGATTTCCCACATCCTGCTTTTGGTTTTCGAGCATCCTCTCGAAACAGTCTCATCTAAAGAATGCGTATGAGTTATTAAAAGATGCTAATGCTGTTCGAATTGAAACCATTCCCATGGGACAGGGAAATAAGTCAAGCCGAATACTTGCCTGGAGCTTTATCACCCACGAGCAAAGAGAGGAGTGGTTGAAGATAAGGTGGAAATAGCAGGGGTAGATTGACTGTTGAGAAGGATATCATCAAATATTTATTCCATCTATACGTTATCTGTAGTATTATCTTACAGAACAAATGGAATTTACTCAGAATTCCAGGTTTATCAGATCCATCAAGCAACAAGATAAAAAGGCCTGGCATATTACGTGTTCAACTCACAATTCGAGATACTCTCAACGGATGTTTGATAATTATGTCAAGTTGGGTGCTCCGATATGGTTATCTGAAAAGGAAGAGCTTATCATAACCAATACAATTGCTGAAATAGTAGAAAATGATAAGCTAAGTATACTAGCCTACAACATCTGCGGTGATCACATGCACATACTGCTGGTATGCGATAATGGAAAGCTTCCGAAGATAGTGCAAAAAATAAAAAGCATGAGCGCGCGAGCCTGCAACATAGCGATGGGGCGAACGATAGTGGGGAGTAGAACAAGGGAGCATGCTCCCTCGTCGGGGCGTACCCCGGAGGGCGGCGCAGGCTCCAGCACGGGGCGTACCCCGGAGGGCGGTACGGGGGTAGCTACGAAGACCGGCGACGAGTCGGGAGTAACAAGGGAGCATGCTCCCTTGTCGGGGCGTACCCCGAAGAACGGCGCAGACTCCAGCACGGGGCGTACCCCAGAGAACGGCGCAGGCTCCAGCACGGGGCGTACCCCAGAGAACGGCGCAGGCTCCAGCACGGGGCGTACCCCGGAGGGCGGTACGGGGGTAGCTACGAAGACCGGCGACGAGTCGGGAGCGACAAGGGAGCATGCTCCCTCGTCGGGGTACG
>JAYEFL010000365.1:0-25622 GCA_034658635.1 Bacteroidota bacterium
TGTAATTATTGAAGAAATTCTTCCTGCCGGTCTTGAATATGTAAGCCATAGTGCAACTAGTGGTACTTACGATCCGGTTTCCGGAATATGGAGTATTACTGAATTGACTGCCGGATCTACTGAAGAACTGACTTTGGAGGCAACAGTGACCACTGATGAGGAAGTATGTAATACTATAGAATTTATTTCTGCCGATCAGAACGATGAGTTCCTGAAGAACAACAAGTATACTATGTGTCTGAAACCAAAGAATTCAGATACTGACCTTGGAGTAACTAAAGATGTTTATAACGCTGTTCCTAAAGTGGGGGAGCAGTCACTTTTCACAATTACCGTAACTAACATGCATAATGAAATGGTAGTTACCGGAATTGAAATTACAGATCAGTTAGATGCAAACCTGGTACTGGTAGAAGCCACTCCTTCAATAGGAACATATGATGCTAATACCGGAATCTGGTCAATTGCCAGTCTGAATCCCGGACAAACAGCTACAATGTTAATGACAGTTACAGTAAATGGATCAGCAGACAATTTTGCAACATTGACAAAACTGGATCAAAACGATATTAATCCGGATAATGATGAAGCCATGGCTTCTGTAACTGTTAGTGGATCATCGGGAGGAAACAATGGCGGTCTGGAGTCAGACGGAAGTTTGGCCAGCCTGATTGCAGAAAGAAACTTCTCAAAGGGAAAAACGGATGCTAAGAAAACTTTCAATTCACCGGAACTGATGACAGGTTTTAGTGAAAGCCTGGCCAAGGCAGGAGTTATTACTCCCGTATCAAACCTGAAGAGTGTAAGTGATCTTGTAGAATATATACCTGAGAACGGACCTTTTGGAACACGTGCCTATATCTCTACTCCTGGCGATCTGCTAGGGATTTCAAATGCAACTGAGGTATTTTCTGCTGATTATTTTGATCAGAACAATAAACGGATGGCTGCAATAATGGGCCTTACAACAAATGATGGTGAAGTATACAATCATACCAAGGTGATTTGTGACCGTTTGACAGGAGCTAATCTTGAGTTTGTAAGATATATTCAGATTAAAGAGCATCCATTTATTATAAACAAGCTGGTTCAGGCTAGTGGCGATATTGATTACGCAATAAGTTTCATCGTCTATGATGAAGGTAATTCATGGACAGTTGATAATCGCTGGCATAAAGAAGACTATCAGGTACCACAGGAAGGTGAAATATTCAACTTTCAGGTATGGTCTGCCACTCCTCAATCAACAGTAGAACTGATGGAAAGTGTTATCAGTATGCTTGAGGATAATAAGAATGTAACATATAAAAATATTGATCAACCAGATGTTCCGACCGTTATTGTGGAGAAGGGGGACTATTCTTCAGGATCATTGATTCTGGATATTTCAAATCCGTCAGGTGTTAATAGTGTTAGGGTTAAAGGTAGCCTGACCAGATTTGAGAATGCTGACAGAGAGACATTTGAATACACATTGCAGGTGAACAAAGGCAATGATGGTCGGCATCAGGTTGAAATTCCAACAGGATATGTATTTGACGTAGATTTTTCAATCGGGTCTGCTGATGGTGGCAAGCGTGATGGTTTGTATTTTGCGGATGGCCCCTGGAGTAAAGATTTTGATAGCAATGGCGCTACAATCTATGAATTGAACCGCGAAATGCATGATGGCAGTAGCTTTTCTGATTCATATTTGTTGGAGCGTAATGTTCGTATGCAAGGTGAAGTTAAGACCTATGCAAGCCTGTTCAGAATGCTGAAGCCTGGTAACCTCCCTGTTGATCTTACTCCTTACAACGAATTAGCTTTTGAAGGTAGTGGATCAGGAGAGGTCGAGCTTGTTATTACTAAAGCTTCCATAGACAGTTGGAGTGAGCAATACAGACTTCGCTTTAGTTTAACTTCAGAAGAAAAGACCTACCGGATTGATTTAAGTCAGTTTAAATCCATTGCTTCAAATCAGCCTTTCTCATCTGATGACATTCAATCTGTCACATTCACTTTGCATGGTGATGGAATGAATTACACCAACTTTGATATATCTGTAAAAAATCTACGATTCTCTAAAGGAAATTCAATAATTCCAGCTCAGACCAATCTTTCTGATTTCGGCATGAATGTATATCCAAACCCAATGCAGAGTGACGGAATGGTAGAATTCAATCTGCCCACAAGTGGTGACACGCAAATTGCATTGTATAACATGGCAGGACAGAAAGTAATCGAGATACTTAATGAAGAACTTAACGAGGGAAATCACATGATTCCTGTAAATACTGCTTATGCTGAGGCAGGAGTATATTTCCTCAGAATGATATTTAATCACCAGGTTGAAACGAAACGGGTCAATCTAGTTAGGTGATTGATGTGTGGCTCAATTGAGGAAGAGGCTATCTCCGCAGATAGCCTCTTTTCTCTTTTTAGGATAATACAAATTTTTCTTACCTTAGTACGTCCTCCCAAATCAATATACATACCAATGCTACATAATTCAGTTATAAAGTTAATTATTCCTGTATCATGCGCTTTGCTACTTTGTTCTTCATGTAATCGTGAAGATGAGAATACTCCTCCTGTAGCTGGGTTCAGTTTGAGTCCGTACGGAGGAAATACTGAAGTTATCTATTCTTTTGATGCTTCTGAGTCTTATGATAATGAGGATTCCTTAAGCCAGTTAAGATTCCGCTGGGACTGGGAGAGCGATGGACGATGGGACACCGACTGGTTGTCAGAGACAGTTCATCAGCATAGATATATTAAAAGCGGTGTATATCAGATAGACTTGCAGGTGATAGATACAGATGGAGCTAAAACTATCAGTTTCGAGTTTTTGCAAGTGGATGAATTCTTCCTCCTGGATGCGAGAGATGATGCTCAATACAAAACCGTGCAGATTGGCAGTCAGCTTTGGATGGCAGAAAATCTTAATTATGAGACTCATTCAGGGTCATGGTGCTATAATGATTCAATTGAGAATTGCATTAAATTCGGCAGTTTATATGATTGGCATGCTGCGCAAAATGCATGTCCTCCGGGATGGAAGCTTCCAGATATTGAAGACTGGTCTCTTCTGTTTAATACCATTGGTGATAATCCGGGAGATAAACTTAGATCAACATCAGGTTGGAATTCCGGACATAATGGTCTGGATACCTATGGTTTCAATGCAAAACCAGCGAGCTTCAGACATGATTACGGATCATATTCTTCAACGGATAGTTATGCATATTTTTGGTCAGCAAACTCATTTAACTTAGATATGGCCTGGTCTTGGCTAATGTCTTATAACAGTTCAGATATTGAACAAAACTACCTGAATAAAGGAAATGCTTTTTCGGTGAGGTGTTTGAGGTATTAACTATATCTTTGCCATTCTTTTGGTACCTTATGAAGTTGAACTTAGATATAGAAATCGATTCCCAGTCGGGGTTTTGCTTTGGAGTGAAAGAGGCAATTCGAAAAGCTGAAGATGTACTCTCTCAGGGGAAGAAGCTATATTGCCTTGGGCAAATCGTACATAACCAGGAGGAGATAAAACGACTTGAAGATCTTGGGATGGTAACGATAGATCTTGGCGATATAGAAAAATTAAAAGGCGAAAATATTCTGATTCGAGCTCATGGCGAACCACCAGAGACCTACAATAGTATCGAGAAAAATCACAATGTTTCTATTGAAGCCACTTGTCCTGTTGTTCTTAAATTGCAAGACAGGATAAAAGCGACTCATGATGATGGAGATTTTATTTTGATTTTCGGAAAGAAACAGCATCCTGAGGTGCTTGGTTTAGCTGGACAAATTGGTGGAGATTACCTTATTTTTAAGGAATTTGAGGAATTAGTTATTGATGATTTACCTGATCGGATTACCCTCTACAGCCAAACAACCATGGATGTGGATCAACTTCTCATAATTGCCGAAAAGCTCAAACAAGCAGGTAAGGAAGTGGTTTTGAAAGATACAGTTTGTCGTCAGGTTTTGGGGCGCAAAAATGAAATACAGATTTTTGCAAAGAAAAAGAATATCATACTGATGGTGGCTGGAAAGAATTCTTCTAATGGTCAAATATTATATGAAGCCTGTAAATTGGTTAATTCCAGGTCTTATCACATTTCTTCTGTTGGGGAAGTTTCTCCGGAATGGTTTTTATCTGGAGACAAAGTGGGTATATGTGGAGCCACTTCAACACCAGATTGGCTAATGAAAGATGTGGAGGTTTATCTGACCGGGTTATAGCGATTTACAGTCTTAAATGTGCCAGGGCTTCAAAAAGCAAAATATCTTCGCCTGCTGATATTCGTATAAGGTTTCCGCCATCTGCATGAATCCGGATATCAGGATAAATCCCTCCTCCATAGTCTCCTGATGATTCAATAATTATCGATCCATTTTCATCCAGGGACATTCCGATAGGGTAGAATAAAACAAATTTTCCCGGAATCCTGATTCTTCCTCCCGGATAACTGAATGATCCAGCTGTTTCCCACATTCCCATTGTTCGGATATGGTTTTCCTGTTGCAAAATTCTGGCAAAGCCCTCTCCTGCACCGCTGCATAAAGGACCAATTAGCAGGATTATGGGCTTGTGAAATGTTTGATCCTCAGAAGGTATGGCATGAATGTGTCCTAGGTTATGCCATGAGTCTGATGCAATACCCCTGATCAGGGTTTCTTCGTATAGCCTTTCCTTTGATAGAAAATAGCCTGCAAGTTCAGCTGCAATAGCATCTTTTCCACCCTGGTTCTGACGAATGTCTATAATAAGTCCTTTCAGCCTGTCCAACTCTGGTAAGATCAATTTGATGAAATCCGTATGAACTTTCGGACTGAACTCGAGGATGGTCCATGTTCCGTAAGAATCAGAGATTGTGAAAGTTGATGATGATAATTCTCCATTCGGTATTTCCAGAATATTGGGCGTCAGATCAAGCTTTGTAGGTTCAAATGGAATGCGAATTCCCCTGGCATTCCCGGTAGATGATTCGTAAAATAATTCTATCGAACTATTTACACTGCTCCGGGTCATGAAATGATCTTGCATGATTTCCATGAAAGCCAAGCTAGTAGGATGAATACCCCATCTGACAGGTTTGTTCTGGATGAACTGATGAACAGGACTTCCATTCCATCCAAGTAATTTATCGCCCAATCTCAAGCCTTTTTCATAGGCAACTGAGCTGCTGTCAATGCTAATAACTCTACAGGATCCGTCTGGAAGTCTTGACAGATCAAAACCAGCATAAGCTCCTAATTCCTGCTTCATTAAGCTGGCATCATGGGAGCTGCGGATGTTGATTCTTGCATCAGGGATTTGATATATCAGGTTTCTGATTGATAGATATTTGTCCCTGGAAAAGTCATCGGATAAATACTCTGTAAAAGCTGGTTCAAATTCATGCCAGTCAATACCTTTATGTCCCGAAAATGGATAATTCTGCTCAAGTTCATCCAGCAGATATTTAACTCCATTTGAGTTTTGATTAATACGTATGGTTTGACGATAAGGATTGCATCCTGATAAACCAGTCAAAATGCAAATAATCAGGAGTTTATTTAACCAGCCTGCTAATTTGCTTAAATTCATCTGTTCCGGATTCTTTTAATAATTCAAAAAGTGCCATTTCAACAGTGGTCAGTTTTGCGCCCAAAGATTCTATTATTCGTAGTCCCAACTCATAATTTTTCTCCGTACGGGATGAAACTGCATCAGCTACAACTTCTACTTCAAATCCATTGGCCAGTAAGCCTATAACAGTTTGATATACACATACATGAGTTTCAATACCCATCACCAGTACTGATTTCTTTCCAAATGTTTTAATCTTGCTTAGAAAATCAGGCTGATTACAGGAGCTAAAGCACATCTTTTCTAAGGGATTATTATCAGGCATCAACTCACGCAGTTCAGGGATAGTATGACCAAGACCTTTAGGATACTGTTCCATCCAAACAACAGGGATATTTAGTACCTGTATACCTTTGAGAAATCGCACCATATTTTCTTTCAGGAATTCATTATTGTGCATCACGTTGAATATGCGTTCCTGAACATCGATGATGTGGAGGATTGAGTTGTTTCTTGTTAGCATAATTATTTCGTTATTCGTTATTCGTCATTCTCGATTCTCCATTCAAATCCTTCCTACTGGCCAGGTTGGGGATTCCAAAACTCTGGCTGTTTTTATTATTGTTTGATCACCGGTTTTTAAAGTAATCTGATATGGATCTGGCTTTAACCGGGATGTATCTATAAACAACTTATGCAGGCCTTTGGTTGCATTAATCTTCCTGTCTACTACTTCTTTGCCAGTGTAATCCGATATGATCAGGTTTATTTCTTCTTTGCTGTCGTTTTTTAAGTAGTAGTAAATTTCAAAACCATTTGGCTCATTTGGAGTTCTGAGGTGATTGTCACCCTTCATTTGTTGATTTCCCCATCCACGACGGTCAGAATAGTTTTTCTGAGGCTTATTCTGGATATCAAATAAGTGGATTTCCTTTTTTAGCAGATCACTTGAAATTTCAGAAAATAGTGAAACATCCATTATCCATGCTCCTCTGCCGTATGTGCCAACTACCAGATCTTTTTCACGAGGATGAATCAGCAAATCTCTAACTGGTACTATTGGCATATTTTGCTGAAGAGATATCCAATTTCCACCACGGTTAAAACTGACATATACACCAACATCTGTTCCTGCATACAAAAGATCTTCATTGCTTTGATCCTCGAAGATTACACTTACAGGAGCATCTGGCAAACCATCGGTAATGGCTGTCCACGTTTTTCCAAAGTCCTCTGTTTTATACACAAATGGCTTAAAAATGTCTTCCCGGTAACCCGATTTGCAAACATAGGCACGGCCTTCTGAATGTTTTGAGGCAGCCACTCTGCTTACCCATGTTTCGGTTGGTGCTCCAACAATAGCTAACACATCATTTAACTCAGTCCAACTTGCACCATGGTTTGTTGTCATATGTATGTGCCCGTCATCTGTTCCTACCCAAATAATACCAGGTTTAATTGATGACTCAGAAATACTTGTGATAGTACAGTGCATCATGTGTCCTTTACCAGCAATTTTATCCGGATCATTATTTGTCAGATCGGGACTAATCTCTTCCCAGGTTTCACCTCTGTCTGGTGATCTCAATAAGCACTGAGCTCCGGCATATAATGTGGCAGAGTTGTGAGGGGAAATAATGATAGGAGTGGTCCAGGTAAAACGATAGGGTGGAGCTCCATCCGGAGGAATCGGACTTATTGACCATCTTGTTCCTGTTAATTGGTCTTCTCTATGATGTTTTCCAAACTGAGTAGTGAAATACAGCCATCTGTTGTTCTCATGATTTACCTGAGTGTACATACCATCCCACATGCCTGTGATAACCCAATCTTCTATACCTATTGAACCATTCCAGTTGTTGACCGGACTTTTCCAGGTTTCGTGATCTTGCAATCCAATGTAAATATTGTATGGCTTTGCATCGTCCACTTCAACATGATACACTTCACCGGCTGGGATATGATAATAATGATGCATGTGTTCTCCTGTATCCCATGAGCTGTAGATACCGCCATCACTTCCCAACATTATGTGCTTTGAGTTAGCAGGGTCAATCCAGAAGCAACGGTTATCGCCGAAATTACTTCTGAATTTTGTTTTCTCTCTCCATCCTTTTGGCCAGGTTTTCCCCCCATTCAATGTGTAATTCATCCCTGCTCCAATGATGTAAGCAACATCAGGATCTAAAGGGTCAGCATAGATCATGTTAAACGAATAGGCAGCTTTGCCACTGACATCAATATCTTCAGGACTGATATTTTTCCATGAACCACCACCGTTAATGCTTTTATACACTTGTCCACCGATTAGTGCATCATAGGAGTTATCCGTAAACTCATTGAAGGTTTGGTTTGCATTAGCAATGTAATCCGGATCAGGATTTAGATTTTGAATAACGGCATATATAATATCAGGATTTGCCCGGTGAATATCGATGCCTATACGTCCTAGCTCTCCCTGAGGTAATCCGCTGTTGACTACTGCCCAGTTTTCACCGGCATCAGAGGTTTTGAATATTCTTGATTCAGGTCCACCAGCTTCAAAATGCCAGGCTGAACGACTCATATCATAGCTGGCTGCAAAGAGAATGTCTGGGTTCTGGCGATTAATAACTAAATCGATAATACCAACCTTTTCACTGATATACAGTATTTTATCCCATGTTTTTCCACCATTTATGGTTTTAAAGACACCTCGTTCCTCATTATCTGAGAACAGATGTCCCATAGCTGCAACATATACGATATCAGGATTGTCAGGATGAATAATAATTCTGTTGACATGGTGGGAATCTTTGAGTCCCATGTCCTCCCAGGTTTTACCGCCATCTAATGATTTATACACTCCATTTCCAGCATAACTTGACCGGGCGCTATATGCTTCACCTGTGCCAATCCAGATCAGGTTGGGATTAGAAGGAGCAATCTCCACGCAACCTATAGAGTTGGTATTCAGATCGTCAGAGATACAGCTGAAGGTATTGCCATTATTCACTGTTTTCCAAACGCCACCCGCTCTTTGCGCAACATACCACGTATACTGATTTTCTGGATTGGGATTCTCAGGAACAGCAATATCAGAAACCCAGGAGCCAATACGAAAGGCGCCTAGGTTGCGGTAGTTCATTTCTGTGAATAATTCAGGGGATATTTGTCCAGACAGGGTTTGGGAAATGCCCAAAATAATGAGTAGAACCAAATGTTTGATTTGTTTTGTCATTGGTCATTAGTCTTTAGGAAGAGTTTGGTAGCAACTATTACATATTATTGTAAAAATAGTCATTGAATATTAAAAGAACGAAAGACGAAAGACGAATGACGAAGGACGAAAAGCCTGCCCCGGACTTGATCCGGGGACGAAAGAAGTACCCCGCAGGGGCAAAACAAAAACGGGAAACCATCTTGCGATAATTTCCCGTTTTCCACCTCCGTTTGCCGTAGCGCGCGGATATGGCCAAGTTACTGTTAACAACTGGCTTCAGACCTTCTCCGTAGACCGGTTTCTTTTGCCCGAGCATTCTTTCCAACCCCTGCGGGTTTTGTTTGCAGCTCCGTTTGTCGGTCGCTCCACTAATCCCCGAAGGAATTTGCTTTGCTGAACTTTTATCCTGGTGGGATGCGCTTTCGCTTGGGGAAATTTAACTGGATGCTTCATCCTCCTTTCAGTGTTGACTTGCGTCAATCTCCAGAATCAGGAGGGATCCTGTTGGTCTCCCGGATCGGCTTTCGCCTTTCCTTTTTATCATCCCTTTCAAAGAACCTGACCGCTGTGCGGCCGTCTATCTCTCGCTTGGTAGTACCAAAGATAGAATCTTCTTTTCGTTGTTGCAAGTAATTTACCTTGCATTGTATCAACCTGAAATCAACAGAGGTTATTAACAATTGTTAATAACCCTATTTTGTAATTTTTTCCAGTCTTTTCATTATTGAGAAGATAAATAGAGCAGATACCAAACAGCAGGCAACGAAAATTAACCATAATTGCCATAGGTCTATTTTTCCCCAGAAATTGCTACCAATAAAGAGAAGCTTGTTCCCAACAGCTGTCGCAAGTAGCCACCCTCCCTGCATGAGTCCCTGGAATCTTCCCGGAGCCACCTTAGAGACGAATGATAAGCCCATAGGACTAAGGAACAGCTCAGCAATAGTAAGAATCAGATAGGTTGACATTAGCCAGTATGGCATCACTCTTGATGAGTCAGGAACCGGGTCTGTTCTAATGACTTCGCCAGTTACCTGGTCAATAACTTGTAATTCATGAGGGGAAAGTAAATTCAGTGAACCAACAAGCATTACCACAAAACCCACGGCTGCGATAATCATACCATAACCAATCTTCCTTGGTGTGGAAGGTTCCTTTCCCCTTTTACTGAGCCACGAGAACACTCCCATTACCAGGAAGGTTAGTGTAACAATGAACAATGGATTAAATGATTGGAATACCTCAGGAGCAATTGGATTGCTGTTAGGATCAGCTTTAGTAAACAGATAATAGACAGAAGAACCTCCAGCTACTAAAAGAGCTGCTCCAATAAGACGAGTATTGAGTTTCTTTCCTTTGCCCAAAACAAGCACAAGTCCTGCGATGAAAGCTATAACGGCAAGAATATTTTCAAGCTCGAAAAACATGTAAGTTGCAGGATCAACAGCCTTTGCAGTATAATCTCTCGCGAAAAATGTCAGTGTCAAACCATTTTGGTGGAAAGCCATCCAGAAGAAAATTACTACAAAGAATACCAGTAAGAGGGCTGAAACTCTGGGTTTTTCCTCCTTTGTAGAAATGCTTATAATCCAGGTTACAAATGCGGCAAATAAACCAATTGCAGCACCTGTTTCGATATCTTTCAATAGACTAACACCAAATGCAACAACAATACCTACCAAAACTGCAATTGGAATAGCCAAGGGCTTGGCTCCTAATGAGATCTTTGATTCGGTAGCAGAAGCCTCTTTGGTTGGCAAGTGCTTGCTGAAAACCATATAAACCACTAAAGAAATAATCATTGCAACGGCAGCAACGGCAAACGCATAATTATAACCATGAGAAAAGGCATTCAGATAATCACCTGCAAATACAGAGAGATCAGTAGCAGAACCACTAATTGTTGCTTTGTCAGCTAAAGACTGAAATTCAGTAATATTTTCTATGGCTCCGTTTTGGTATTGGTGGCAAAGTGCTGGGAGACTACCGTCATGTGTGAAACCCTGCGTCTTTAAGAACCAGTTACGCATGCCAGTTGCTACAAATGGAGCAAAGAAAGCCCCAACGTTAATTCCCATATAGAAAATCATATAAGCTGTATCTCTGACTTTATCGTATTTGGGATTATCATACATCTGACCCACCACAGCTTGTAAGTTCCCTTTGAATAGTCCATTACCAAAGGCAATTATTCCTAATGCACCGAAAGTAATGACTTGAGGAAGGTCAGGAACAGCCATAATGATATAGCCTCCAAACATAATAATCTGGCCGAACATTATGACGGTTTTGTATTTACGAGTTGCATCTGCCAGAATACCGCCAACAAGAGCCAATGCATAAATAGCAAAATAAAACCAACTATAAACATCACCAGCAACACTCTCACTCAGTCCATATTTGGCTTGAAGAAATAAAACAAGAATGGCCATCATTGTATAGAAGCCAAAACGCTCTCCCATATTGGTGAAGAACGCTACTAAAAGTCCTTTTGGATGTTCTTTGAGCATATTTTTTCTGATTAGTTAACAAACACATTTTCCAGTGGAAAGCACAAATATATAAAGTCTTTTTAAAAGGCTTCAATTATTGCCAATTTTGAGTTAGATTTATTCTTTTTAGGAATTCTTGAATATGAAAATTCTGAATACTGAGCAAGTTCGGAAAGCAGATGCTTATACTATTCAAAATGAGCCTGTAAGATCCCTTGACCTAATGGAGAGAGCTGCCATTCAACTGTTCCATGAATTTACGTGTCTTTATCCCAACCCAAGGAAAGTAGTCGTTTTTGCCGGGCCAGGTAATAATGGAGGGGATGGTATTGCACTTTCGCGAATGTTGGCTGAGAACAATTATCCTGTTGTCTTATATATTCTGGAATTGGGCAATGGCTTATCTTCTGATGCCTATGAAAACCTTAGACGTTTGCCTGATTTAGCATGGCTGAATACTTATATAATTAATGAAGATAAAGAATTATATTTCCCGGATGCTGACTGCATCATAGTTGATGCCCTGTTTGGATCCGGACTTTCACGACCATTAAGCGGATTTCCTGCACAATTGGTACAACATATTAATACTTTTCCTAATGATCTGATTGCTATCGACATACCCTCTGGCCTTTTTGGAGATGATAATTCAGATAATCCCATGAATGCAATAATCAGAGCTAAAACTACTCTGAGTTTGCATTGCCCGAAACTGGCCTTCATGATGCCGGAAAACGAATCATTCGTGGGAGATTGGAAAGTTTTGCCAATAGGACTTGATGAAGATTTTGTTAAATCATTATCAGGATCAGGATTTGTAGTAGATTCCGATAAAGCGAGTCAAATACTCAAGAGACGAAATAAATTTGATCACAAAGGTCATTTTGGACATGCACTTCTTCTTGCCGGGTCAGCTGGTAAATTGGGAGCATCTGCACTGGCAGCAATGGCCTGCTTAAGAACAGGTTTGGGCCTGCTAACTTGCCATGTGCCGAAAATTGGCCTCCCGGTACTTCAGTCTGCTGTACCGGAAGCTATGCTGAGTCTTGATGCCGACAAAAATGAGTGTTCTGTTGTGCCTGATCTGAAGCCCTATTCAGCTGTTGGTGCTGGTCCGGGAATAGGAACAGGCCTGAAACAGTTGCGGCTTATCGAGGGATTGTTGGAACATAACAAAGGCACATTGGTTTTGGATGCTGATGCACTTAATATCCTTGCGGCAAATCCTGACCTTATAAAGAAGCTTCCACCTAAAACAATATTAACCCCGCATCCTGGAGAGTTCAAAAGGCTATTTGGGGCTGATGAAAATCATTATATCAGACTTCAACGATTAAAAGAAATTTGCATGAAGCAAAACTTGATTGTTGTTCTCAAGGGAGCACATACAGCCATTGTTCTTCCAGATCCGGAAATTTGGTTTAATAATAATGGTAATCCCGGTATGGCAACAGCTGGATCCGGAGATGTACTAACAGGAATAATTTTATCTTTGCTCGCCCAGGGATATTCACCAGAAAATGCTGCTATTCTGGCAGTGTTTTTGCATGGAGCAGCTGGTGACCTGGCAGCTCAAAGTAAAGGAAAAGAGTCTTTGCTTGCCAGTGATATTATCGATAAATTAGGACAAGCTTATCTTGAAATATGTTAATTATGAGACGAATACCCACATTATTACTCATCCCGATTCTGGTAGCCCCGTTTTTGTTTGGTATAGGTGCATGTACAAGCACGGAGTATTTTGTAAATAAAACAAGGGTTGAGAAATTAGTTCCTGGAAGCCCACCCAGTATGTCTGGGTTTGATTATGCACTTCCTCGAACAGTACTCGATGTAGAGCTTATAGCTGAGAAAACTATTACAAAACCCGGCCCGTTCGCAGAGTATGCCGAAAGATATCTTGGAGTTTCTGAGGTTCCCACCCGTGAGAAAACCGAATGGATTATAAAGGATATTAGTCTTAAGTCTCATGCAGAGCGCGATCCTGATCAGATATATCGAGTTGAAACTGAGGGTATTTCCAAAGCAGGAATGATTCAGCTTGATGAAAGAGGCATTATTGTTGGAGTTAATGTGCCTCTCGGTTCTCACAAATCTTATTTACCTGCTGTTTACCAGCAAAATGTAAATCATGAGATCTTTCTTCCTGAATACCCGGATCTGACCATTAGGAAAAACACAGAGCCGATGATGGATACAATATACAGGGTAGTCCGCACAGATACTTCCTTTACAAGGTTGCCACTGCTGAAATCACAGGTTAGTCAGAAAACACTGATGAATCAGGCCGAGGAGGCTGCTAATCTGATAATGAAGCTCAGGAAAAGAAGATTTTTTCTTCTTGCCGGGGAATATGCCTACAGGCCAGAGGTACAGACTCCAATGCCTGAAGGAGCAGCTCTGGAGGTTATTGTGCGCGAGCTTGCACAATTGGAATATGATTATGTTTCATTATTTATAGGACGAACAATAACTGAAAATATGTATTTCAGTTTTAGTTATACACCTGAAGGTAAGGGGCAAACAGAAGCTGATGATCTCTTCGTTTTTTCAAGGTTCAGAGGTGTATTACCAGCTGGCAATTCAAATGGCGACCCGGTACGAATTCAGCTATCGAAAGTTTCCGATATTGATGGGATGTATTCAAATACTGAATTTGTTGTTGAAGATGATAAAACTAAAATTGAAAAAGGTCTGGCCTACAGGGTTCCCGGACAAGCAAATGTCAGCCTTAGGCTTAATAATGAAGATTTGATTAAAATGCCCTTGCTAATTGCTCAATATGGCGTAATTCAATATCTGCCATCAAAGCTGTTTGAACAGGAAAATGTTGGGGTTGAATACCATCCACAAACAGGTCTTGTTAAGCATATTTTTAACACCACAGGATTGTAGTAGATTTTCTTACATTTACGACTCAAATAAAAACTTCAATTGAATGGAAAATATTAAAAAGACTATGCGTGATCGTCCAGGATACCGGTGGATGATGTTGTTTCTGATCAGTGGGCTAATGTTTGCAACTTATTGGTTCCAGGATTTTTATGGGGGACTGAAGGGGATGATGGAAACCACAATGGGCTTCACTAGCGAAGAATTTGGAAGATTGATAGGTCTTACAACCATAGCCAATATGTTTGGGATGATCATTGTTGGGGGTATAGTTCTCGACAAATTTGGTATCCGTATTGCTGGCCTTATTTTCGGTAGTTTGGCTGTTTTGGGAGCTGCGATCTCTGCTTTGGCTACAGCTGGTTTCTTTGGAGATGATCATTCAACAATGTTGACATGGATGATAATTGGTCGGATTATGTTTGGTTCTGGGCTCGAGATTGTGTGCGTTGTGGTTACCCGAACTGTGGTGAAATGGTTTAAGGGGTATGAATTGGCTCTGGCCATGGCTATTAGTGTTGGCTTTGGACGACTCGGTTCAGCAACAGGTATTGCCCTTAGTCCGGATATTGCCGGCAATTCTGTTCCTGCAGCTGTTGCTTTTGCTGCAACACTGATTGGGATTGGCCTGATAATGTTTGTGATTTATCTGGTTTTTGATATACGCCTGGATCGTCAAGAAGCTAAACTTAATAAAGGCAAAACTGAAGAAGGTGCTGATGAGGATTTCAAGTTTTCTGATCTCAAGAAGCTTGTAACCAATCCTTCCTTTATGTATATAGCCTTACTTTGTGTTGCTTTCTATGCAGCTGTATTCCCATTTATTCAATATGCTGCCGATATGCTGGTTAACAAATTCGGGTTTACTTATGATTTGCCTGCAGAGGGTAATATCATATTATTTGGTAGTGCAGCAATGGGAAATGCTGCTGTTTTTCTGGCTTTTTTTATTTTTGGAATTGGCTTTTCTGTTATTCCAAACCAAATGAAAAAATTGGGAGGGAAGCTATTAGCCTTGGGAGTAATCCTGACGCTGTTTATTGTATTTATTACCTCCTTATCAGATTATCTTAATATATGGTTGAAAAACGGACCCAAGACAGCTTCATTAATACCGTTAGGAACAATTCTGTTCACGCCTATTTTTGGATTATATGTTGATAAAAAGGGGAAGGCGGCTTCCCTGATGATATTGGGTTCAATGCTTTTGATCTTGGCACACTTGTCTCTCTCAATCTTTAATAGTGTATTTTTAGCCTATACTGGATTGTTGTTACTTGGGATTGCCTTTTCATTAGTTCCTGCTGCCATGTGGCCATCAGTTGCTAAAATAGTGCCTGAGAATAGGTTGGGAACAGCTTACGCTTCTATGTTTACTGTTCAGAACTGGGGACTCGGTCTTTTCTTTTGGGGAATCGGTGCCTTGCTCGATTTAGTCAATAAGGGCAAACTAGATGCCATTAGAGCCGGAGATGCTAGTTATGATTATACTATACCAATTCTTATATTAGTTGGTTGTGGTGTAATATCTATCTTCTTGTCTTTCAAACTGAAACAAGCTGACCGCAAACAGGGTTATGGCTTAGAATTACCATCAGGAGTAAAAGCTGAGGCACAATCTTAATAAATAATATTATGAGTAAAGATATTTTAAACCTGGATCCAAAACCCCTGTGGAAACATTTCTACAGCCTGACTCAAATACCACGTCCTTCAAAAAAGGAGGCAGCGGTGATTAAATTTGTTAAAGAATTTGGTGAATCACTGGGGCTTGAGACTATTGTTGACGAAGTTGATAATGTCATTATCAAAAAACCAGCTACTCCAGGTATGGAGAATCGGAAAGGGATCATTTTGCAAGGACACCTTGACATGGTGCCTCAGGCAAATTCAGGTTCAAATTTTGATTTCGAAAAGGATCCTATTGATGCCTATGTAGATGGAGATTGGGTAACAGCTAATGGTACAACATTAGGAGCTGATAATGGAATGGGAGTTGCTGCAGCTATGGCTGTGCTGGAATCAAAAGATCTGGTTCATGGTCCGGTTGAAGCATTGTTTACCATTGATGAGGAAACCGGAATGACAGGAGCATTCGGATTGAAATCCGGCTTACTTGATGGCGATATTCTGCTAAACATGGATTCTGAAGACGAGGGTGAACTCTATGTGGGATGTGCAGGCGGAACCAATGCCAATATCCGTTTTGAATATACTGAAGAGGCTGCTCCGACTGGTTTTTCTGCATTTAGATTATCAGTTTCCGGATTAAAAGGTGGCCATTCAGGAATCGATATTCCATTGGAAAGAGGAAATTCAAATATACTATTGTTCAGATTCCTCTATGAAGCTTCACAAAAGCGAAGTGTTCTGATTTCATCTATCAGTGGTGGAAGTTTGAGAAATGCTATTCCAAGAGAATCATTTGCAATTATTATGCTGGCGAATGATGAAGTAAGCAGAATGAAAGAAGAGCTTGCAAACTACGAGAAAGATGTGCAGTCTGAATTGTCCTCTGCTGATCCTGGTGTTCAATTGACATTGGAAGAAGTTGATCAGCCATCGGGAGTTATGGATGGCAACACTACCAGCAAACTAATAAAAGCCATTTATGCTTGTCCAAATGGGGTAGTCAGGATGAGTATGGATATGGAAGGCCTTGTTGAGACTTCCACTAATCTGGCGATAGTTAAAACAAATAATTCAGGAGTTGACATTCAGTGTTTGCTCAGGAGTTCTGTAGATTCAGCGCGGGAAGATCTTAAAAATAAATTTGTCTGTGTTTTTGAATTAGCGGGAGCAAAGATTGGATTTGACGGAGAGTACCCGGGATGGAAGCCCAATATGGATTCACCAATCTTAAAAGCAAGTCAAAAAGTTTATCAGGATATGTATGGGACGATTCCTGAAATCAGAGCTATCCATGCAGGATTAGAGTGTGGCCTCTTAGGAGGTGTATATCCGAATTGGGATATGCTGTCATTTGGTCCTACTATTCGTTTCCCACATTCTCCTGATGAGAAAGTTAATATTGAAACCGTTGTGAAGTTCTGGGATTTCCTTGTTGAAATTCTGAAAAATGCACCAAAAAAATAGAAGATTATATCCCTTATTGCCTTTTGCCCTTTGCCTTCTACATGTGTATGGTTGCCTCGCGGTCAGGTCCAACTGAAACAATGGATATTGGAACTCCAATAGATTTTTCTATAAACCTGATATAGGATGAAAGCTCTCTGGGTAGTTGTGCTTTTGATTTGAGATTTGAAATGTCTACTTTCCAGCCAGGTAGCTCTGTGTAAACAGGTTGACATGAGTCAATGGAGTCAAAAGGGAAGAGATCAGTTAATTCTCCGTTTACCACATAGGAGGTTGCTACTTTGATAGATTCAATATCGGTAAACACATCTGCTTTTGTCATTATGAGTCTGCTTACTCCATTGAGCATCACGGTATATTTAAGCGCCACCAGATCCAACCATCCACATCTTCTTGGTCTGCCTGTTGTTGAACCATATTCATGTCCCTGATCACGTAGTTGCTGACCAATAGCATCGTCAAGCTCAGTTGGGAAAGGACCACTGCCAACCCGGGTACAATAAGCTTTGAAAATACCATAAACTTCACCAATTCTTCCAGGAGCAACTCCAAGACCTGTGCAGGCCCCGGCACATATGGTGGTAGAGGAGGTAACATACGGATATGATCCAAAATCAATATCCAGCAGAGTTCCTTGTGCTCCCTCAGCCAGAATTTTGTCTCCTTTATCCAGAGCATGGTTAACAAAGTGCTCTCCATCAATTAGTTGAAACCGCTTAATTAACTCAATGCCTTCAAACCATAACTTTTCCACTTCTTCCATGTTCAACTCAACCTGAATTCCTTCAAGGCTGGCCAGATGGATGTTACGCAGTATTTCATATTTGTCTTTGAAATTTTCTGCCTCAATGTCACCCACGCGCAATCCCTGTCGGGCAACTTTGTCTGTATAAGCAGGGCCTATACCTCTGAGGGTCGATCCTATTTTGAGATTTCCTTTAGCTTTTTCCTGAGCAGCATCCAAAACACGATGCGTTGGAACAATTAAATGAACCTTTCGGCTAATTACCAGGTTATTATAAACATCAACGCCGGCTTTAATCAGTTTGTGAACTTCTTGTGTAAAGACCACAGGGTCAAGAACTACCCCGTTGCCAATAATATTGGTAGTATTCTTATTAAATATTCCACTGGGAATCAGGTGTAGAATGTGCTTCTGTTCATTAAATTCCAGTGTGTGTCCGGCATTTGGTCCTCCCTGAAATCTTGCTACATGTGAATAATCCGGGGTTAGTACATCCACAATTTTGCCTTTGCCTTCATCACCCCACTGAAGGCCCAATAAAACATCCATTTTCATTTTGGAGGAATTTTTTAGATAGATATCACTCAGTTGATAATACCGTACGCAAAAATAGGAAATTTCCGGGATAGTTTAAGAAAGAAAAAACTAGAAACTAAAGGATAATCTCTTTGAAGTTATTATTTGCATAAACTGAGTCAATTTCTTTCGTATGCTTTTCCAAATCCGATTCGACAAGGATCTTAACTTTATAATCAGATTCAGATATTTTTATCAATTTAACTTTAGCAATTTTATAATTCAATCCTGTAAGCATATCCCTGACATACTCATTCTTAAGAGATTTGAATTTATTAAAGTGTAATATTGCCCTTTCCTGATTCATATACAATTGAAAAAAGACTATTTATTCTGACACTCTGCGCAAGTGCCATAAAAATACAAAGAATGGTGAGAAATCTCAAACTTCATTATTTCACCAGCTGTATTGGATATTTCAAGCATCCTTGGATCGCAAAACTCAAAGACCTTTCCACATTCTGTACAAATCATGTGGTCGTGCTGCTTACAGGCATATGCCTTCTCGAATTGAGCAATGTTTTTGCCAAACTGGTGTTTAACTACCAGTCCGCAATCCAGTAATAGCTCAATAGTATTGTACAGAGTTGCCCTGCTAACCCTGTAATCGTTATTTTTCATATAAATGTACAGGGTCTCAATATCAAAATGACCTTCTCTTGTGTAAATTTCCTCCAATATGGCAAATCGCTCCGGAGTCTTTCTATGCCCCTTACGTTCAATGTAATCGGTGAATATTTGCTTAACGGTGGACTTTATATCCTGACAATCCATTGTTAAATAGACTAATTAAAAATAGAGTACTAAAGTAGTATTTTTTTATTAGGTTTTTTCAACGCGATTTACTGATTCAACACCTTTGAGTTTACTTATACTCAGAATAAGGTTTGCAAGGTCATCAGTATTATGGACATACAAATCCAGTTCTGCTTCAAAGATTCCATCTCGGGATTCAATATGCATGGATCTAATGTTAACATCAAATTGTTTGGAAATGGCACTGGTGAGATCATTTGCAAGTCCAATTCGGTCAATCCCATCGGCTTTTATCTGCGCCAGATGCGCCATCACTTTGTGGGCAGTCCACTTAGCCTGAATAATATTTTCGGCCTGACTACTAATTAGCTTCAGAGCTATCGGGCAATTTGATTTATGGATAATTATATCTTCTGAAGTATCAGGATTTGTATAACCTATAACATCATCCCCTGGTATAGGAGCACAACACTTGGCCAGTCTGTAATCGGGATCCTCCTGATCTTCTCTTAGAATGAAGGCGTCATCAGCAGAATTATCAGGCGTCTCAGCAGAGCCATCGCTCCGGCGACTGAATAATTCTAGTCCCCAAAACTTCACCTGCTTATTTTTAGATCGTTTTTTAAGTATTTTTTTAATATTCTCAAGAGAAACAACTTCTCTGCCTAACTTAAGATAGAGTTCTTCTTTGCTTTGTATGTCAAATGCTTCAAACAGCTTTCTGAAAACACTCGAGTTAGGACGGTAGTTAATCTCCTTCAACTTATCTTCCAGGTCTTTTTGTCCTTTCGCAATAAAATTTCTTCGTTGGTCTTTGAAGGCTGACTTAATTGCTGACTTTGCCCTGGCAGTTCTGACAATTTCCAGCCAGCCATATTGTGGCGTTTGAATATCCGAAGTTAAAATCTCAACCTGATCACCAGCTACAAGGTTATAACTCAAAGGAACCAGTTTATGATTTACTTTGGCACCAATAGCCTTATGGCCAACCTGGGTATGAATTTCATATGCAAAATCCAAAGCTGTGGCACCATTTGGTAATGATACTTCCCGTCCTTTCGGACTAAAGGTGATTATTTCTGATTCAAAAAGGTTGAGTTTAAAATCTTCAAGAAACTCAATGTCAGATAATTCCTTAGATTGTAGCAGGTCTGATATTTTTTTGATCCACTTGTCAAGTTCACTTTCAGCAGATTCTCCGGTTTTATATTCCCAATGGGCTGCAAAACCTCTTTCGGCAATTTTATCCATCCTTTCAGATCGTATCTGTACCTCAACCCACTTTCCATGAGGCCCCATTACGGTCATGTGCAAAGCCTCATATCCATTGGCTTTTGGATTGCTAACCCAGTCTCGTATCCGGTCTGGTTTTACCTTATACAAATCAGTTACCAGGGAGTAGATATACCAACATTGGGTTTTTTCCGCAATTCCGGGTTTTGGTTTAAAGATGATGCGTACTGCCAGGATATCATATACCTGTTCAAAGAGAATGTTTTTTGTCTTCATTTTATGCCAAACCGAATAAATTGCTTTCGGTCTGCCAAAAATATCATAAGAGATTTTTTGTTCGTCGAGCTTCAAAGAGATCGGCTCAATGAATTTCTTCAAAAAGTGGCTTGATATCTTCTCTGTATGATTAATACGATTGTTCAAGTCTTGGTATACTTCAGGTTCCTGATACTTAAGACTAATGTTTTCCAGTTCAGTTTTAATTGCATACAGGCCTAAACGGTGAGCCAAAGGGGCATACAGGTAAAGGGTTTCTCCAGATATTTTGATTTGCTTTTTTCGAGGTAATGCCCCAAGAGTTCGCATATTGTGGAGTCTGTCAGCTAATTTGATGAGTATTACCCGAACATCTTCAGACAGGGTTACCAGAAGCTTTCTGAACGTGGATGATTGCAGACTGGAATTTGAGTCAAAAGCCCCTTTTATCTTTGTTAAACCATCAATGATTATTCGAATCTTTATGCCAAACTCCCTTTCGATATCATCAAGTGAATACTCAGTATCCTCAACCACATCGTGTAAAAGAGCCGAAATAATACTCTTTGTACCCAGCCTGATTTCTTCAGTAACAATTTTGGCAACAGCTATTGGATGCAGGATATAGGGTTCTCCACTCTTACGACGCTCGTTACCGTGAGCTTTTAGTGCAAAGTTGTATGCCTTCCAGATTAGTTCCTTGTTAGCTTTTGTCATACCGGGTGAAAGGCTGTCAACCAATTCCTGATATGCCTCCATTACTTTGCTTTTCTCCTCAACACTCAATTCAAACATCCAATTACATAATTATTCAATGTGAAAATAGCAATTCATCTGTGATGAAGAACTATTCTGCAAGCTTAAATTATTTTATTTTGAAGGACCTGCAGCAATTACAAGGAAATCACCTTCCTGTAAATATTTCAAAGCCAGTACCCTAATGTTCTCCGGATTGAGTTCAAACAGCGTTTTTTGAATCTTATCCAGATCTGTAAAATCCAGACCATAAAACAGTAATGATTTAAAAGTGTCAGCAATATTGAATGGTCCGTCTAACTGTCTTTGTAAATCGCCAATCAGATAGTTTCTGACTCTGGAAAGTTCTTTCTCAGGAACCAATTCTTCCCTGAGCTTCTTCAACTCAAGGAAACACTCTTTGATGGCATCTGCATAAACCTCGCTGGTTACACTTGAGCTAATTGTTAAAATGGTTTGCTCTTTAAAGGAAATCAGACCAGAACCAATTCCATAGGTGTAGCCCTTGTTTTCTCGAATATTCTGCATCAGGCGACTCCCAAAATATCCTCCAAGAATAGTATTAATAATACTTAGCATGGGATAGTCGGGATGATGTCGGTCAGGCATTACTTTTCCAAGACGAATTGAGGTTTGTGTGGCCTGATTTACCTCAATATAATGATGATCTGGTCGCTGATTTTCGGGTGGGGGAACAGGCTTTGGGAAAGGTCTGGACATAGGACTGGATTTCCATCC
Source organism: Bacteroidota bacterium (assembly GCA_034658635.1). GTDB lineage: Bacteria > Bacteroidota > Bacteroidia > Bacteroidales > UBA12481 > JABHCC01. Next base: position 22,308 of record JAYEFL010000365.1, read on the forward strand.
CGACAGCATTTCTTCTAGAAATGGAAGATGTTCAGTGCAATCACGACTTGTAAGGATTATCTTCATGTTTGTCGGATTATAGAAAGTCTGATGAAAACTGACAAGCTTTTCCTGTTCAAGAACGTCAAGGTCTTCCAGCTTGCCATGAATTCCGTATGGATGTTTTTGTCCAAATATGTTTTCCAGAAAGTGTTCTCGGGCCGCATGCTCAGGTTTTTGTTTATCCAGAATCAGGCTCTGCCTCTTCTTTGCCTTAAATATTTCTATTTCCTCGGGAGGAAAAGATGGTTTTTGCAGTATCTCCAATACAAGCTCTAAATTTTTCTTCAGGTGTTTCTCAAGACAATACATGGTTATACCAGCTTCATCCCTGTCATAAAATGGATAAATGTAACTGCCCAAAAAATCAATTGTTTCGGCAATCTCTTTTCCTGTTCTGCAATGAGTTCCTTCTGTCAGAAGACTATTAGTACATCCGGAAATAAATAGTTCATTTTGGTATCGTGTACCTGCCTGGAAAATAAAATCCAATCTGACAACAGGCTCAGTACCTGCCGAAATAGTGTAAATAGGAAAACCTAAGCTGCTTTGATAGAGATCAGGCTTTATCGGATAAAGTTGTTCAGGTATAGCAAAGGCCGGAGCCTTACTTCTTTTGTTTTCAGACATTTTTATTTCCCAGATAATATAAAGTTGATGAATTACTATCCCTGAATGTTTTTTGTGCAAAAGATCGCAATTCTTCAACCGTCACAGATAAGTATTGGACCAATTCCTGATTGATCTTATGAGGATTACCAAGAAGTCCGAAGAAACCAAGATTCATAGCTTTATTCAAAATGCTGGTTTGTCCGTATGTATAATTTGCCTCGATTTTATTTTTAACCTTTTCCAGTTCTAACTGGTTAAGCAATTCAGTACATAACTTTTCAATCTCTTCCCTGATTTTTATCCCAGCATCTTTTATTGAGATTTCAGGTTTTGGCTTGCCCGTTAGAATAAACAGCCCTGCGTCGCGGTCGCTGGTTATAAAGGCATTAATTTCAGTAAAGCTTTGCTCTTCTTTAATAAACCTTCTGAACAATCGTGAACTTGCTCCATTTGACAAAACATCCGATAGCATATCTGCCAAATAAAAATCACGACTTTCGCGATTCCCCATATGAAATGCCATATATACAACATCTGAGGGTACATCTCGTGATACTTCAAGTATTCTGGCCTTTTCCTGTTCTGGCTCCTCAGGCAGATTCCTCAGTTTGATATCTCTAACAGGAATATCTCCAAACCACTTCTCTGCCAACCTGAAGGTCTCGTCAGGGTCAATTTTACCGGAAAGACTAAGAACAGCATTATTCGGTGCATAATGCTGATAAAAGAAGTCTTTTACATCAAGCAAATCAGCTTGCTCAATATGGGCAATATCCTTGCCGATAGTTGCCCATTGGTATGGATGAATCTTGTAAGCCAGAGGCCTGAGCAAAAGCCAGATGTCACCGTATGGCTGATTGAAGTACCGTTGATTGAACTCCTCAATGACTACTTTTTTCTGAATATCTAGCTTGCTTTGCGAGAAATCAAGCTGAAGCATTCGATCTGATTCCAACCAGAAAGCTGTTTCAAGGTTCTGGTGAGGCAGAGTGATGTAGTAATTTGTAAAGTCATTATTTGTAAATGCATTATTCTCTCCACCAACGAGTTGCAGTGGTTCGTCGAAAACGGGAATATTTGCAGACCCACCAAACATCAAATGTTCAAATAAGTGGGCAAAACCTGTTTTTTCAGGGTTTTCGTCACGTGCTCCTACGTCATAGATCATATTTATGGCTGCAAGTTCACTTGCCTGATCTGGATGTACTATGATTTTCAGACCATTAGCCAAGGTGTGTTCGTGAAAGTGTATCATTTTTTACTTCTTCAAAACTAAGCTTATTTAAAATCAAAACAAATTATTCAAAATGGAAACAAACCTGATATGTGCCCATATATTTTTCACGAAAGACTCATACATTTGTAGGTCATTTTAATAGCCGGACTTTATGCAAGAAAATACCTCGGTTGAGCACAAAGGGGTCGTAGAAAGTTTTACGAACAACATTGTTCGTGTTGGCTTTGTATCGCATGCTTCATGCTCTTCTTGTCATGCAAAAGGGGTTTGTGCTGTTTCTGAGATTGATAGTAAGTATGTAGAGGTGAAAACCACTGGGTCAAGCTGGGAAGTTGGCGAATCAGTACTTATTATCCTTGAAAGAAAACTGGGTTTTAAAGCACTTTGGTTTGGTTATGTTCTTCCCTTATTGGTGCTACTGACAGGTATGGTTATTACCTATGCTGTGACAGGCAAAGATGGATTAGCCGGTTTGGTGGCAATTGGTGTTTTAATACCTTACTATTCAGTATTATATCTTTTCAGGGAATATTTGACAAATAAGTTTCAGTTTACTTTAAAGAAAATATATTAACTCGTAACCTATGAACACAGTCGTTATTACGATTTTGAGTTTGAGCATTATCGGGACTCTGTCAGCAATAATTTTATATTTCATTGCCCGGAAATTTAAGGTTTTTGAAGATCCGAGAATTGATGAAGTTGAAACTGTGCTGCCTGGTGCAAATTGTGGTGGGTGTGGTTTCCCTGGCTGCCGTGGATTTGCCGATGCTTGTGTAAAAGCAGATAAACTGGATGAATTGTTTTGTCCTGTTGGAGGAAATGCATGTATGGCCGATGTTGCCAGCACCCTGGGTAAGGAGGTGGTTGAGAAAGATCCTCAGGTTGCAGTTGTTCTTTGCTCAGGATCATATGAACATCGTGAAAGAACAAATAATTATGATGGTGTAGAATCATGCGCTATTGCTCATAATCTTTATTCGGGAGATACAGGTTGTCAATACGGATGTCTGGGATTAGCCGATTGTGTAAAAGCTTGTGACTTTGATGCAATGTACATGAATGAGGAAACCGGACTGCCGGTAGTTATAGATGATAACTGTACTGCTTGCGGTGCATGTGTTGAGGCATGTCCCCGGGATATCATGGAGCTTAGAAAGAAAAATAAAAAGGATCGAAAAATATTCGTTTCATGTGTTAGCAAGGATAAGGGCCCGGTGGCTAAAAAAGCCTGTTCAGTGGGCTGTATTGGTTGTAAGGCCTGTTTCAAAGTTTGTCCTCATGATGCAATAGTAGTTGAGAACTTCCTGGCGTATATTGATCCGGTGAAGTGTAAACTTTGTAGAAAGTGCGTGGTGGTTTATCCTCCTTGATTTTTCTTGGAGGAAAATTAATCTCCAAAATGGAATTAGTAGGACAAACCACCA